>DATBAY010000459.1:0-10495 GCA_036271295.1 Lacipirellulaceae bacterium
TTGTGAGCGGATTGATTCAAGACTTCGACGTGTTGCGATTCCATTCGGAGTGTCGTCGTGCCGGCGGGGCTAGTTCCGGTCTTGGTAACCCATTCGCGATTTCAAGCCATACTTTGACGACCCCATTGACCCTTAATGGACTGATTGTCGGAGTCAACTATCCAGCTCTAGAAGATCTCAGCTGACACGCTTACGCAGATCGACAGATTGCCTTGCCTTTAGGGTTTAATTTGGAAGCTAACACTCGGCGTCAATATCCAAGCGAAATAATACGTTTTGATACCCCCTCTCAGCTCGTTAGTTTTCTTTAGCAATGAGGGCGCAAAGTCCTCTGCCGCCGTAGAAGCATCACGGGGCGATTAATAAACCTACCCTTTTCACGAGCGAAACTCACGCGTCGAGTCCGTGAAACCTGGAACCAATCTAGGGTTATAAATCCACGTCAAGTGCGCAGAACCGCCGCACACATTCAATAAAACTCCTTCGCTGCGGGCGGTTATCGGGAAATACTATAAGATCGAAGAATTGCCGACATGTAAACAAGGCCAAAACGGGGCCATTTACTCTCATCGCCCTGGATTGGCGGCTTCAGAGGTGACGCGGAAATCCATGTTCATGCGGCCTACGATGGCGCCCGGCAGATCCGCAAAATATACCCAACGATAGAGTCAGGTAGGCCGAAATCGGTTCCGACACCACGGCACTCGCCGCCGAGGTACTGCCGAAGTTGTAACTATTGCTAAACGACGATCGCCAGACGTCGAAATCTCCGGCATCGATAATCAGATCGCCATTGCCATCCGCACGCAGATCGCCCGTCGACCCCAGCGTGTCGCGCCATACCGTGTAATCGGCCGCATCCACGATGCCGTCTCCGTTGTAGTCGCCCGGGGCCACTGGAATTGAAAGACTCGACATTCCCTTTGCCAGCGACAGCGGAATCGTATGCCCGCCGATCGTTAGCTGATAGTCGCCGTAATACCCGCTGAAGTTAACGTTGCCATCCGCACCGACGGTGAGATTTTGCGTCGGTGTCGTCCATGAATTCAACAGGTCGACGACCGACTGTCCGGACTGCGTAAGATTCCAGCTCGAGTCGACGAGCGTTGTGTTATCGGTCGTAGCGGGCGGGAACGGTTCCCAAATCAAAAACGACGTCGCTTGTGGCGTGCCATAGAGAAGTCGCAATGACTCGTTGTAAAGTTGCGCCGACCGGGCCGCCGTCGTGGTGACACCGCCAGCCGAAGGTTGAATTGCAAACTCGGTAAGCGTGATCGGCAAGCCGGTCACCGAGAGATTATTCATCACCTCGGCGACGCGTGCCGCGCTGTGAACCTGGGTGCCGGAGGTTCGCGGGTCGATGTTGTATTGGACGCCGATGCCGCTCACCACTTGCCCGTAGCCGGCGTTGTTGACCGATTCGACCTCGCGGCGATGACAACTTAAATCCGTCGTTCTGGTTGCGGACGTAGACGCCACGCACTAGATGCGCGGTGTTCGGCGAGCATGCGCCGTGCAGCGGTATTTTAAAGGCGTCTTGCCGACCCGCTTGTGAAAGAACTGCACGAAATAGCCGACCGAGCCAAATCCCGCCAAGGAAGCCACCTTGGAGACGGAATAGGTCGTTTCGAGAAGCAACCGCTTAGCCCGCTCGAGCCGCACCAGTTGGATTTCTTCCAAAACCGTGCGCCCGATCGTCTCCCGGAAGCGCTTTTCGAGGTGCCGCCTTGAGACAGCCACTTCCTCGACAACGTCATCGACCGAAATGTCGCGTCCTTGCTCCCGACGAATAAACTGCAGTGCCGCGGCAATATCCGCGTCTTCCACTTCGATGACTTCCGTGGACCTTCGCGTGACAACGTCAATTGCCTCGACAATGATTCGCTGCGGCTTTCGCACGGCGCCACTCATCATGGCATCCAGCAACGAAGCCGCCTGGTAGCCGGCCGATTTTGCGTTCAGTGAAACGCTCGAAAGCGGCGGATTCGACAGTTCGCAAAACACTTCATCGTTATCGACGCCAACTACTGCCACGTCTTCCGGCACGTGCAGGCCGGCCACGCTGCAGGCCTCCAAGACCTCGCGGCCGCGGTCGTCGTCGCAAGCAAATAAGCCAATCGGCGTTGGCAGCTGGCTGATCCAGCGGACGAGATATTCTTGTTCTCGTTCCCAGAGCCTGTCTTGCGGACGTTTTGGCTGGTGGTAAACGTGAACTTCGTAGCCGCGCGCCGTCACGAATTCAACGAACGCTTCCTCGCGCCGCGAAGACCAAGCGCGATCTTCACTTCCAACGTATGCGAAATTCGATAGCTGTCGCGCTAGCAAATGCTCGGCCGCCAATCGTGAGACTTGCACCGGATCGGAGCTGATCTCGGACAGTTTCGCCAGCGGGCTATCGGGTCGCATCTGTTCGTCGGTCAGGCCGAGCGCGATAGTCGGTACATTGGCATTGAGGATCGCCTCCGCCATCTTCCAGTCGGTTATCCGCGCGATGATGCCGGTGCCGCCCCACTGCTTCATCTTGGGCACCACCTGCTTGTAGTCGCCCGGAGTGATATGAAAACTCCACGGGCCACGCAGACGCGAATAGTGAGAGATTCCTTGGAGAAAATCGCGACCGAAACTACGCGCCGTCTCGATCAGAAGTGCAACCTTAGGAATCGTGGGCATAAGCGCAACCGGCAGTGAAACAAACGTCTGCGCCAAAGAATCCGCCGGAGCAGTGTTCAAGAATCGCGATTTTGAACGCGTCTATCGGCTTATGTGTAAGGGTAAATGGCGGAGCAACCTTTGGCTGCTACGAAATACGCAAAAAAATTGCTCAATTGCGCACGACTTTTTGGGCCCGTGCCGAACACCATTAGAAAAGCAGGTGCCACGTATCGGCGCGACGGTCGGCAAGCTTAAAAGCCAATGCTCGCACCGCCGTCGACTGGCATGACAACGCCAGTGATGAATTTCGCTGCTGGCGAGCACAAAAACGAAGCCGCCCAGCCAACATCCTCAGCATCGCCGAACTGGTTCATCGGCGTTCGGCCTAGCACTTTCTCGGCGCGCTTCGGGTCGCCATTTAACGCACCCCGCATCATTTCCGACTCGATCCATCCCGGGGCAATGGAATTTACGCGGATGCCGTAGGGCGAAACTTCGGTCGCCAGCGATCGCATCAACCCCAAGTGCCCGGCTTTCGCCGCCGAATAGGCGCTAACCAATGGAATGCCGAACAGCGACGCCATCGAGGAGATGAACAAGATATTGCCGTGGCGACGTTCGATCATGCCCGGCAACACGGCGCGGCATAGAGCGAACGAAGCGACCAGGTGCGTCTGCAACACGGCCAAGAACTCCTCCGGCAACAATTCGACCGCCGACTTCTTGATGTGGATTCCCGCGTTGTTTACGAGTCCGGTAATTGCTCCAGACCGGTCGCGTAAACGCGAAATGAAATTCGCTGCCTCGCCCAGCTCAAGAATATCGTGCGCCTCCCACAAGGCAGATTCGCCGAGTTGAGCGGCGGCTTTCTTAAGCACGTCGCAGCGCCGCCCGACCAAAACGACTTTGGCGCCGCACTGGACGAAACACTTCGCCATGCCAAAGCCCAGACCGGTGCCGCCGCCGGTAATGAGTATCGTTTCTCCAACCAAAGAAAACGGCTGATTCATACAACCTGCCCCGCCCAGGCGAAAAAGGCCGACCGGCCTGCACCATGTTCCTTCCGCCATCAATCAATTTAGCTGGCGAATCGGGGTTGATCCGAATCGCAACATTTTTCTTCGCAAAAGTTGAAAATGCTTGGCCGAACGTCACCCGCGTTTTTGATTTTTGCGGTGCCCGCTCGCCGGAAGCGACGTTGCCACAGGACATGAAGTACTTGACCGCTGGAAAAGTTGGGGCAGGTCAAGTCCATCAGGTTATGTGTCAGCTAAAAAGCGGCGTTGACCTGGAACGGCCCCGCGAAGGAAATCGATTCGGCCGGTATGGTGAATAGTAAAAGGAATGGATTATCGCGGCGTAATCAAGCGCGAAAGAGAGGTTGCCATTCCCGAACTCACCATAGCCACGTTGTATCCCTCGAGATGCTTGAATGCGCGCCATCGTCGCCGACCATAAGTTTCGGCGTTGTTCGCTCCAAATCGATCACACAGGATGCCCAGGAGTAGCGATCCTGTATCCGCAACTACGATATATCTTCAGCAAACGATTAAAGGGCGTACGCTAATATTTCGGAAGTAGACAATTCTTCTCGCGACGGCCAGCGTTATCTCACCCAACATTTTGAGCGAGACGTGCAACTCCGCCTCCGTGGTCGGGACCGAATTTTGCACGAACTCCTTTACGGATTCGCGCAGTTCGGCGAAGTGAGATTCGCCGTGCACGGATACCGATTGTGAAGATCGCGCAGCAGCTGTGTAGCAGCTTGGTGCATGGCAGCCCAGTGATTGGCAGGCCAGTCGCGGTGTGGCGTGAGCTTATGTACTTAATTTGTCTCCCATGATTTGTGCCCGGACCGCACAAACACTGATGACTCTTTCCGCGGCCTCAATTAGGAGGCTGTCCAAGACGTTGGAAATCATTCATCTGGTGCCATCACTACCGTCAACGACGGCACTCTTGCAGGACCCGGACGCTCCACCCGGAGGAGGCAATTTACTCGTTCTGGGACTACTTTCGGAATGCGTTTGCTCGTAATGCAGGCAAACGCATAGTCCATTTCTTATTGAATGCTCGCGAGGCAAAACCCCCAAGCCAAGGTGGTGTGGAACGCGAGGTTCGAGGATGGGGAAAAAGCAGCGACCACGCGCCAACTTGGATTTCATTAGCGAAGAAGTTGGAAGCACGAGCAACGCGGCTCAATTAGAGTCCCTCGATTCCTAAGAAACTGTTCAACCGAGGTAAGTACTGACCGACGGGATTATTGCATTCAACGCGAAGTCGAGTCCGAGAAATCTTCGTTTGGTGGAGTGTTTCAGTGACAACTAGAGCGTCGCGTCTCGGTCCCGAATACCTCACGAGTTCTGGGAATGTCAGGCAAGTGCCGACAAGCCTATGAGTTGATAACACTCACGACCGCGCGATTCTAAATCGGTGGGTTGTTGACTAATATCACGCGTCAACGAGTTGATAGGACTTTAACTAATGACCAAGCCGTTTTTCAGCTTATCGTGGAGGATTCAGCTTGCCCGACCCGAACGTCGGCACGAGCACGCCGCGAGCAATCCGACGACAACGAGTGCAACGGTTGCCGGTTCTGGCACAGCGGCGCCCGTCACGACATCACTCCCCGCACCGGCGGTGTTACCAAAGCGGGCGCGCCAAAAATCGTAATCGGCCTGGTCGACGACCGTGTCGCTGTTGCCGTCGGCGGCGGGATCGCCGGTGCGCCAGAGCACATAGTCGGCCTCATCGACGACGCCGTTATGGTTGTAGTCACCTGGCACCGGTACCGCGGCGGGCGTAATACCGTACGTTACATCGTAGGCCAGACCGAGACCCTTGAGGACAAGGGTACCCTGCTGGACTAACAGGCTGTAGGGACCAACTTGGCGAGGAAAGATACTGCTCGTGGTACCGTAGTCGTTGTTGATGATCTGATTGCTGCCGTGCGTTCCGGTGGACTGTCCGAATCCGATCGTGTAGGTCGCGTCGTTGTCTTGCGTGAGCAGCAAACCCGCCGTTGTCTCGTTGAAAAAATTCGAGCGAAGCGCCTGCGTACCGAAGTTCGATACGCTGCCAGGCGCGAACGTGTAAGCGTGATCGGACAGCGTACCGGTGAAACTGACATTCGAAATAGTGGTGGCGCTGACATCTATTCCTTGGGTCGGGTCGATATCGTTGGGACCGTCATTAAAAGAGGTGATGCCGATGCCGCGGTTATAGAAGGAGTTCACGGGCGAATCGGTGGTGCCGCGGCCGGGGAGGGTGAGGTAATTTGTGGTGTTTGTGGGGGGGATGATTGCTGTCTGTAGGGCGGAAACGGTCATTTCGGCTGTAAAGGTGAGTGTGATGCCGTCCGGAACGCCATTGCCATTGGTCCAATTGCCGACGGCAGTCGAGTTGCCAACGATGGAGTAGTTTTTCGTTGGGGTCACGCTACTGACATAGCTGGCCTGCGATGGTGGGTTCTTAGGAGCCCAACCCTCGGGTGACGGCATGAAGCTGACGTTACCGTCTGGGGACAGCGTGAAGAACGCTGAAGTCGTAGCGGCGTGCTCGGCGAAGTCGGTTTCGGTCGAGACAACGGTGATGGCTCGAGTCTCGACGCTCGTAGCGCTTAAGATCAAAAGTGCAACACAGCCGCTGAAGTAGAAACTCTTGGTAAGACGACTCACGATGCCAATTGCCTGTGACATGATCAATTCCTGTAGTGAATCCGATAAATAGTGAATCTAGACAGTGATGAGAACTTACTTAAACGCCAACCTATTGCCGAATTACTGCCCGTTGCCTTCCGGATCCACCACGGCAAGCGGCGGATCGGCGCCGGCGATCGTGCTCTGCGACCGCCACACATTGAGGTCGATATCGTTGCTGATAAACTGTGTCGACACATCGCACTTCACGACCACGACGCCGCCGGGGTGCCGGCTGCGCGAAGCGAGAATCATTTGGCCAACGTCGGTGTCCTTTTTAAGAATACAAGGCGCGATGTAATTGTTTTTTGTCGAGCATGCCGTCACGTCGGCTGCCGAGGAATTCGGTGCCATGCGGGTACTCAACTGGTAGGCGCCGGGATTATAGATCCACACGCGAGCGCGGCGGTCCGGATCAGAGTTGGGGTCTTCCGACGGTAATTGCAACATTTCCATTTGGAGGTACGTGTTGGAAAGGCCGTCTGTAATCTTCTTGAAACTGATCGGTTGACCGCTGTTGTCTGTGCTGGATCGATAGTATTCGTTTTTGGCGCTCGAATCAGAAGCACCGGTCTTCGAGATACCAGGGTTGGCCCAAAACGGCCCGCGGCGGATAGTCTGCTGCGCTAATTGGCTGTACGTTCCATAACCGTAATTGAATCCGTAACTGGCTTTTCGATCGCCGGTGTTATTGTTGCCAGCAACCAGTTGAAGATACGAATCGTCGCTCGGGCAGCGGAGCATTGGCTCTTCGCGAGACAGCAGAGTAAGATTTTGCTGATCTTTCGCATCCACGTTAAAGTTGTACGCATCGCGAAGGGTCGAACCTTCCATGAACGGCAACATCTGCAGATACAGCATGGGCCGATCAGCGGGCGAGTTCGACTGCGCATTCACATCCACGGGCAGATACTTGAACGCATCGTGGTGCATTTGCTGAGCCAGCCCCAACTGGTGCATATTGTTGAGGCACTGCGTACGCCGCGCCGCCTCACGCGCCGCTTGAATCGCTGGCAACAGCAACGCCACGAGAATGCCAATGATCGCGATGACAACGAGAAGTTCGACGAGCGTAAAACCTCGGCGGCCCCTCGCGAGAAGAAAAGTGTGCACGCGCCTGTCCTAAGTTCCTAAGTATCCCTTCATCAACTCCACGACTTCTCGATCTCGGTTGCAATCAGCGTGGCTGTCAAAAACTCGCAGTTGCACGCAAGGGAAAAAAGATTAATTGCAACCCGGAACACTGCCCTAATTAGTCTTCCGCAGCTGAGCTAGCCTTTCACGAAATAAGTTTCGAATTCGATAAAATTCCTGTACATGTCCATTAATTGGCCTTTTGGTCTACTTTCTCGGAAAAATCGCCATAGCGAGCGGCCAAATAGCCGAACACACTTTTCAACTCGCTATCGCTCAGCGCTTGGTTGTAAATCACGATCTCGGCGATGTCGGCATTGAGATAAAAACCATCTTTGGCGCCGTGACTTCCAATCACCTTCCGCGATGTCAACCCGACAGGCCAAGGCGCCGACTTTTGAGCGACCAATTTTCCGTTTACGTGCAGCGCCGCGCTATTGGCCACGGGATCGTAGCGAAAACTAATCGCGATGGGCGCCTTAAGCTCCGGCGAACCCGCAAGAAGGGTTTTACGAACATGCGAACCAACAGCCATCTCCGCGTTATGCCCACCCGGATAAACGAAGCCAGCCAAACGAAAACCGCCTCCGCTGAATCGCCTTTCACTCAGATGCAGCACACCGGGAATTGTTGGAAACGCTGACAATTCTCGGTGCGGCGGCCCGTTGTAATTGATAATTTGTCCCTCCGTTGCGCGCATGTTGTTGAGACCGAGCACGACAAAGATTGTTTGGCTGTCAGTCGTTTCTAGCGGCGTCGTTACGAGGTAGTCATCGACACCGTCGAATCGCACCGCGGGCCGTCCGTTCATCGCATCGGGCACCAGGTGCGGACGCGCGTTGGGATCAAGCTGCAGCGCGACCTGAAACGTCTGCGACGGGTCACACAACAGGTCGCTCCAGCTTTGAACGCCGCCTGACGCATCGGTCTCGATCATTCGGTCGGCAGCCAGCCACAGCGCCAGATTCTTTCGGACCGGAAGCGGCGGCAAGTCTGCCAGAGGCAACCGCGGCGCGAGGTCGCGAATAAATCTTGTTTCGTCGGCCGTAATGAGAGTCGTGTCAGACTTTCTAAGGCCGTAGCGGGCGCCATCGTTTTGATGGAGTCGCAACGGTTTGCCCTGTCCTTTGTCGGCCCCGCTCCAGCGGGAGATGACTTCGCCCGTGAACACGTGAACTTCCGACTTTCCGCTTCGGTCGACCGCGACGCCGAACTCAGTACCGAGATCAACCACCTGCGACGAAGGAGTCGTAAGCGTATAGCCGTGCGCGCCCGAGGGAACTTTCGCGACTAACGAGCCGCGAAAGACGCGTCCGCGCATTTCGTTCACAAGCTGCACCTCGCATGGACCGGAGAGGACAAGCCTCACGCCGTTTTCGAGCGCCACCTCCGCAGCCCCGCTCTCGAGCGAAAGAAGAGTCCTTGGCGGCAGCAAGTCTCCGCTTCGCCAGGAATTGCTTCCCTCGACCCACTTGCACTCTCGCTGCTGCACGATCGTTCCCACTGATTTCGCAGACTCCGCCTGACCCATCTTCTCGGTCGAAGGCCGGTCAGCTATTGCAGCCGCATCTGGCACGCCTTTATCGCGCGCTGCCTTGTCTGAAACAGCACGAGGAATCCAAAGAGCAACGGCAATCAGCACCGCCGCTGCAAGCCCACCGCGAAGTGCGATGGAGTAAACACGGCGCGATGGGCGGGTCTTAAGTCGATCCGCCGATTCTGCCGAAACTTCGCCTTCGCCGCTGACGATAAACGATCGAATGTCGGCTTCGCGCATCGCTTCGCGCAGGTCGTGAGTCAGAAACGCCTCTTCCACAAACTGACGTCGAGCCTCGCTGCTCCGCTCCAGCGATGCCATCAAGTCGCGTTCCTCCGTTGAGTTGAGCGAGTCGTCGAGATAGCGATGAATCAATTTCGCGCGTGAATCACGATCTGGCATAGTCAATCTCGAATCGAAGTTTGTCAGTGCCCTTCTCGAAGCAACCGGCGGCTGATGCAGTCGGCCAAAATCCGACGCGTGCGATGCAACAGAACCAGCACGGCGTTCGACGTAACCCCCAACCGCTCCGCGATATCCGGCGGCCGCAAATCGCGCTGATACCGCATTTCGAGAACAATTCTCCGGCGACCGGAGATGCCAGCCAGGCAATCGCGGAGCGCGCGCCGGCGTTCTTCGCTGTGTTCGCTTTGATCCTGAAAGTCTCCGATAAGGTTTTCCAAGAGCGAGTCTGAAAACACGATCCGGCTTCGCCCCTGCGACCTGCGAAAGCGCAGAATCTCATAGCGAGCAATACCCAATACCCAACTTGTGAACGCGCGGCTCGAATCGTAATCATCGAATTTTTCCGCCGAAATTCGCGCCACTTCTTGCAACAGGTCATCCGCACGATGCGAGTCGCGCACTATCGAACCAATAAACGCCGCGACAACGGGCTGGGCTTTGACCCAATGCGTGGCCAGCGCCTGACGGGAGTCGGCCGCCAATTGACGAGCTGGTTCGATATCCTCACCGGAACTGCTCATCTCGTGTTTACGTACAATCAACGGTTGCCCCTAAAATCGGCCGTCAGAAGAGTATCTTCCGCCGGCATAGGAATATTTCGCGCAAACTCGCCGCATTTGATAAAGTTCATTCCGCCCAGCAGCTTCGTGCTTCAACGATCGCAAAGAGGGAAATGCCTCTTTTTCCTCGCGGCCCGCTATACTCCGATTTGGCGCCGGCCCCCCTCCTGCGATCGATCCTCGATCAATGGCGCACAAGTCCATCAAATGATGGCTCTCTTCAAGATATCGCCCGAGCGACTCTTGCCCCGGAGTCCTGGGCAAGTGTGCCCAGCTAGGTCAATTAGTCTACATTGCTCAGACGAGCGATAATTAGGCTACGGCGTCGATTTCGATATTGATTCTGCTACGGGCGACATGATTGTGTATTGACCCGAAGCTTCACCCGTCGTCCGTCCGAAAACCGTTGCCTCGCCGTAAAAGAGCCCGTAGTGTTTTTGTCTCGGACA
>DATBAY010000460.1:0-3216 GCA_036271295.1 Lacipirellulaceae bacterium
ACCAAGAGTGAAGCAAACCACTTTCCAGAAGAATGGCGTAGATACGAATTTGGCCTAGCTATCGTTGAGTCAAAACGGTGGGCACGACCGCTCGATCGACGCTCCGGTCGGCGCGGCGAAGAAACCGCACCCTCTACACAAATGCTGCGCTATTTGCGTCGCGTCGAGGACCTCACGATTGGGAAGATGCGCTGGGGCATCCTCACAAACGGTGCAAAATGGCGGCTCTACTACCAAGGCGCACGGTCAGTCTCTGAGCAATTTTTTGAAGTCGATCTCGCTACCATACTTGCGGTACCCGGTCATGACGGCGGTCTCTTGGCTCCCACGGAGGGAGAGAGCCATCATTGGCTAAGAGTCTTCGCGTTGATTTTTCGTCGCGAGGCGTTCCTTCCGACAGCCACCGAAAGCCGCACATTTCACCAGCGTGCCCTGGACGAGGGCCGGTACTACGAAGAACGTGTCGCAACAAACCTCTCGAATTTGGTTTTTGGCGATGTATTTCCGGAGTTGGTTCGCGCCATCGCCAGCGCCGCGCCTGACGCGCGTCTTCAGGAAGTGCGCGATGCAGCCCTAATTTTGCTATATCGCCTCTTATTTATTCTTTACGCAGAAGACAGAGATCTTCTGCCTGTGCGTGACAGTCGCTACGACGATTACGGACTTCGCGAGAAGGTCCGTGGCGACATTGGACGGCGCAAAGATGTCAACGATACATTTTCGACGAGCGCCGCGCGCTATTGGTCAGTCATCGACGATTTATGCCGCGCTATCAATGGCGGCGACAGCTCGATTGGGTTGCCGCCCTACAATGGTGGGCTTTTTGATGTCCGCCGAACACCGTTGTTGGGAGGCATCCGACTAGGTGACTCGGTGATGGCGAATATCATCGACGCGCTCTCTTTTGAAAAAACAACTGATGGCCGCAAATACATCAACTATCGCGATCTAACGGTTCAGCAACTCGGTTCCATTTACGAGCGATTGCTAGAGCACGAAATAGTCCGGGAGGGCGGCAAGATTGTAGTCCGCCCGAATATTTTCGCCCGCAAGGGGTCCGGCAGCTATTACACGCCGGACGATTTGGTTGGGTTGATTATCCGAGAAACAATCGAGCCTCTTGTTGCGCAGCGCAATGAAGCCTTTGTCGCTAAGGCCGAAGAACTCGCCACTGGCACCCAGCCGGAAGGTTATCGCCTCGGCGCTCTGAAGCGCATTGATCCCGCTGAACGCCTTCTTGATCTCAAGATTTGCGACCCCGCAATGGGCTCTGGGCACTTTCTTGTGAGCCTAGTCGATTATTTGGCGGATCAAGTGATTACGGCCATGGCCGAGGCCGAAGCGGCTGTAACTTGGGGCGAATATGTTTCGCCTCTAAGCGACCGCATTGACACAATCCGAAACACGATCTTGGGAAATGCCGAGCAACGAGGTTGGACCGTTGACCCGGCTCAATTGGATGACCGGCATATCGTTCGCCGAATGGTTCTTAAGCGCTGCGTGTATGGCGTTGATAAGAATCAGATGGCTGTGGAGCTGGCGAAGGTCGCCGTTTGGCTTCACACGTTTATCTTTCGCGCAAGCCAAGTGAGTGCCAGCGGCAGCACCGCAACGCAGAATTCGCGTTTGTGCCACAGTACCAGGCCAAGAAAATGGAACGATCCGGCAGCGGCTGCTAGGCTGGGCCATGCCGCGCGCGAGATATGAAAAACCGCAAAAGGGAAATCCACACGAGCTGGTAATTCGCCAGCACGTTGTTCCCGTGCGCAGCATCGAGCGCTTCGCTGGACCCGATGGGCTTGTGGAAACGCAGATCGCTGGTTTGAAGCGAATTGTGAAGCGGAAGCCTTCCGATGAGATATTCGTCGCACGCCGCGCATGGGATGAGCGCGCCGAGCGCGGCTACATGAAGGCCATCGAGGATGCTTTTCAGGAACTGGCCGACAAGATTCTATCCGGCGAGATTGAGCACGTCGGCGACATCCACGCGAGGACGGTCAATAGGTTTTATGCCCTCTGGTATCACCGATCCAGAGTCGAGCCCGCCGACGAAATTGAAACACAAATCAATGGCGTCACCGGAGAGCAATTTTCAAAGGATCAGCAGGAGTTCTACGAAAAGCGGCACATTCTATTCGTTCGGGCCGGTGGAAAAATCGCGACCCGCCACATTACTGCGATGCAGCTACAAGCCAAGATCGACGGCTATAGCGAGCAGATCAAGGACTGGCGCTGGGGGGTAATTCAGACCGTTAGAGGTGAGTTCGTCATGCCGGATGTTCCCTCACATGGCCTTATGCCAATCGCACCGAATGCGATGCTCGCCGTTCACCATCCCAATGGGACCATACTCAAGCCTAACCTGATTGAGATAAACGCGTCGTTTCTGGCATATACGCGAAACTACTTTTTCGCCCGAAATATTGCGACGGCACTCTCCGGCGTGACAACAAAGCTTATAATGAAAGCAGTGAGGAAGCGGGATGCCCTAATTGCAAAGGGCGAGTATTGAGAGCGCGTCGCTTCGCGACCGGGCTCTATGCGCTGCGCGCACCGGGCCGCTTAACGTCCCGGCCAGCCGGTGACGAGCCCTGCCAGACGCAACGTCAAAACATAGGCGTCTTGGAGTTGCATCACCATGACATTGGCAGCCCATTCCGCACCCTGCACTTCGCCGACTGCTCGGGGGATGTAGAAAACAGGGATGGCGCCGAGGGCCTTTAGCACCGGCACTCTGAATTCGATGGCAAAGCGGCCGAATTTGGCGGCATGGCCGTTAAGCTCGGAATGCTGCAGCTCGGTGAAGCAAACCCGTTGCTGCAAGACTTCCGACGTGCGGTTTGGTGAACCGTCCGCGTGGGGATATTCCCATTGCATCACTTGCGGCACGAGCGCGAGGCCGTGATCACGAATGATGCCGAGTATGGTGCAACCTTCTTCAATCTCGGCTTGTGTGAAGCGCGAGCGTCTCGGAAAGCTATGATAAAAGAATCTTTCCGGCACTGACTCCGGCATTGGGCGGGCTCCTATCCATGTCGGACGCCGTGCTTGAGTCATTCGACCCGCATACCAAGCGAGCGCAGTGCAGGGCGACGGTCACGGTGCACTTCTCGACATTCGTGGACAAAATGATCCGAGCGAACGGCGCGGGGATGTGGGCGATAGCGGACGAGCATTTCACGCCGGTAATCAAGAACGCCGACTATTCGGTCCAGC
>DATBAY010000461.1:0-6455 GCA_036271295.1 Lacipirellulaceae bacterium
AAACCTCTCGCCGGTCCACCGCAGCCCATGACACCTGGCTTGCCACCCTTGGCCACTGCGCCAACGGCTCCTTCAACTGCTTCGAGTTCTGAACCGGATCGCTATGCCGTAACCAACAATACGACGAACAACCATCTTGCAATTGGTCTTCCCGCACCTTCGCAGCCCGGCGCTACTGGATCCGCGTCAGCCACTCCGCCGCAAACTGACGCCGCCAACGTGAAGCCGGATGCAACCGCGGCGACACCTCCCGCGAACACAACCGCGAGTTTGCCGGCGGCGCCACCGCTTGCTTCTCCACCGCCGGCCATCATTCCGCCGCTCGCTTCGGATGCTGCTGATTCGAAAGCCGCCTCATCGCAGGGCGTTGCAGATACCGGCGCGTCGCCTATGCCCGCGGCCACGAGTGTCGCTGCATCGAATCCCGCAGATCGCGTCGCAC
Organism: Lacipirellulaceae bacterium; assembly: GCA_036271295.1. Classification (GTDB taxonomy): domain Bacteria; phylum Planctomycetota; class Planctomycetia; order Pirellulales; family Lacipirellulaceae; genus JABDGM01. The sequence goes on from DATBAY010000461.1 coordinate 443, forward strand.
CGCTCAGTGGAACTCCTGCCACTCCCATTGCGCCAACGACGGAGGCCGCCGCGCCGACGAAACCGGCCGCTTCGATCGCTCCGCCCGATTCCGGAACTTACCTGGGCGGTAAAACCGTTCTCTTGCGTTACGACAACAAATCGAACGCCTGGTTCCGGGTGGAACCGCGGGCGGCGATCATCCCTGGCGAACGCGTGATCGCGCTGCCCGAGTTCCGCCCGAAGATTGCACTCATTTCCGGCGTCCATCTCGATCTCTCCGGCGGCACGCAAGTCGTCATGGGCGGTGGCAAGGACGCAGGCCCCACCATGCCGGCCGATTTGGAATACATTCCCACGATCGAGGTGATCTACGGCCGCATCGTGCTGATCAATCCGTCGAACGGGGAGAAACAAGTCCGCTTGAAACTCGGTAACACGCTCGGCACCGCGAAGATCGCTCGCAACGCGACGCTCGCCGCAGAAGTTGACCCCAAACACGTTGCCGGCCAAGACCCGCGACAAACGCCGGCCCCGGTCGAAATCCGCCTGTTCGCTCCCGATGGTGGAATCGTGTGGCAGGATGCTGCGGGCCAGAAATCTGTCGAAAAGTCTTCTCGGTGGACGCTCACGGATGCCGGTGCTTCGGACCCGACCCCCGATCCGGCGCCGCCCGAATGGATCGATCACGAGCCACTCAATTCACCCAGCGAACAACGGTTCGGTGCGCCAGCGATCGAAACAACGCTCGTAACGGGCGATCCTGTCGAGAACCAATTGCTGCAACTCTTTCAGGGCAGCAGTCGCAAGGAAGTGAAGTCACTTGTGACGCGGTGCAGCATCCACGTAGGTGTGTTCCAACCATTCATTGACGCCCTGCGCGACTCGGACCAGAAAGCCAACTGGAAGAGCCAGATCGAAGCGCTGCGCTCGGCGATGGCATTAAGCCCGGAGTCGGCCAACAAGGTGTATCAGGCCCTCGTCGATCAGCGCGGCAAGCCGGCTGCCGCCGATCTGTACGAAATGCTGTGTGGCTACAGCGCAGACCAGATCGGCCGCACGCCGGAAGAAATGAAAAACGGTGCCGTGTCGAAGCTCATCAACTGGCTCGAAGACGACAGCCTCGACTACCGCGTGCTGGCCGTGCAGGACCTATGGGAGATCACGGGCAAGCGCCTCATGCTGAACCCGGCCGACAAGTTGCCCGAGCGCACGAAGAACGTGAAGCACTGGCGGACGCAGTTAGCCGAGGGTGATCTCAAGGTGGTGCAGCCCGCGAACTGACTTGTGCACGAATTTTGTTCGCGGCGCACGACACGATTTTTTAATCCAAAATCCGGTCATATTGGGAGCAGCCAATCGCGACGCGCGCTGCAAAACGCGGTGTGTTTTGAATTCCCAAGGGAAATCACGGGGCGAATATTGGGATTTCGAGCGCGCGGCTGAGACGAAAAAGGCGGAAGGCAGAAGAGCCTTTGCCGATTCACAATGCGCGCAGCACTACACTCGGCTGACGGCTGAGAACCGATAGCTGACGGCTATTTCTGGTAGGTTGCCAAAGAGCGAAACGCGGCAAAGCAGCGTGGTTCGAACCTACCACTTCTGGTGGCCAAAAACTACTAAAATCTGTTAGCGAACTGCATTTTTTGAGCGGATGCGCGTGGTTCTCACGAACAACTCTCGAATCTTTCTGGGGTTGAATTAAAGGGGACGGGAGTCATTCTCTGGACGGTACGGCTGACGAAGCACAGCCCGCAGCCGAAACGCGAGGCGTGTGGATACTAATTCAGGCGATCACCAATGAGCTATACTGACCAGCTACAGTCGGCACGCAAACTAGTTCAGCTTAACGCTGAACGTCACAAGCTGACACAGGTTGCCGCCGATAAGGCGCTGGCCGAATATCAAGCCGCATTATTGGCGCTCACGGAATTAGTGACCCTAGGCACGGTTGACATGCGACCGGAATTCCCCGCAAAAACTTAATGCACGAGGCCCGCCCGGGTCGCGAAGATCGATCGCCAAGCGGGCCGTGTTGATTGCTTAGCCGAAAGGCGACTCGAATGTTTACCATCTGGTTCACCGAAGGCGGGAAGCGGCTTTGCGAACGAGAATGGCCAATTGTGCCGCGCGTTGGCGAGACGTTAACTCTGAAGGAATCGAATGGCTTATTCGAGGTCATTCGCGTGCATTGGGAAGAGCACACTCAAGCCCAAGCCGGCCTGGTCGCCAACGTGAGCCTGCGATCTTCGTCATCGTAATTGGCGAACTACATGCGCGATGAGCAGTGCGGTCTGTGGCGCCAATTGCTTAGCATCCACCCCGCGGTACGCGTTTACAATCAGAAACGCAGTTGGAGCGCTATAGATGCTTCCGACGACTCAAGTTGGTGATCTTCGTATTGGTCTTGGCAACCTTCGCCCGCCCCGCGGCTGCACAGAACTTTGGTTTTCGGGGCCGCGACTTCGATAAAACTGTTGATCGCGGATATACCGACGAGGAGCTTATCGCCGAGAAAAAGCTGCTGCTGGATAAGTCGAGATCGATTACCTGGGAAGTGTTGCCGTTCATTGAATTCCCGCGCCGCAAACCAGCGCCTGCCTCACAGCCGTTGCCAGGGCAACCCCAGGTCACAAAATTTAGCGAATTGCCGCAAAGCAAAATCGAAGCGGCTCAAAAAACTTTTGTCGACACGAAACTCAAAGGCAGGGTTTCAGGCGGCCTTTCGCAGGGTCGTCACTCACATTGTTTCCGAACAATGCGGCTTCGGGTGAGATTTTCACCGGTATTGCCGCGCTCGCAATCCCCGAGCCTTGCACGACAATGCATCTACTGATCGGAATTCCCGGGTGTACTTTTCGTAGGAGTCGAAGTGGCTAAACACGAGCCAGCGTTCAGCTTTGTCCGCGCATAGTTGGCTTCCTGTGGGAGTCTTCGCTGCGACAGATTTGCAATCAGACAGCGGCCTTCAACTGGCTACATTTGCCGAGATGCGAATTCCATAGCCTCGGCATCGGTCATTGCTGCCCAAACCCGCCCAAAAAACCCCGGTTTGTCTGCCAAGCCAAATCAGGCTAGAATGGCCCGTTTACGGCGGTTAGGTCCGGTAAGACGGCCGCCGCCGGCAGTTCGAGACAAGTAAACGGGGTAAGTTGGTGCAGATCAAAGTTTCCACCCGGCACGGTCAACTTAGCGAAGCATCGCAGCAAAAGATCGCCGCGAAAGCCGAAAAACTCTCGCGAATTCACGATCGGTTGACTGCGATCGACGTGGTTGTCGATCTGACCGACGAAGCCACGCCGCGCGTGGATCTGAAGGTCGCCGCCGAGCATAAGCACGATTTTGTCGCCCACGATCAGTCGGAAAGCCTGATGGGCTCGGTCGACGCCGCCGTGGGAAAAATCGAACAGCAGCTCCGCAAATACAAAGAAAAGGTCCAGGATCGGCATCGCTCGGGTGAGCCGCGACGCCGCGAAACGACCTCCGAACCAGGCACAGAAGATTAGTTTGAGGCTCACAGTTCACGCACGTGCCGGCCGTATAATTAACATCGGCCGCCCCTTGCGTGACGGTTGGAAGTAAGTCGATCCTTGGCAAACGAGCAGTGACCGAAACGTGGCCATGCCGCGCGGGCTGGGTTGACGAAGGTATTGGGCAGGGCCGACAATTTCGCGACCCGGCTGGGCAACATTCAGGCGTTATTCCGTATCGGTCGTCGAGGCGAAGTGAGCGATGAAGTTTTCCGATTTTATTTGTCGTGAGGCGATTCGAACCAATCTCGAGGCCGACGATAAAAAGACCGTCATTCGAGCCATGGCAACGTCGCTGCTCGAAGCGGGCAAGATTCAGCAGAAAGACTACGACAGCATTGTCGAAGCGATTCTCAAGCGCGAGGAACTCGGCAGCACCGGCATCGGCCGGGGCGTCGCGGTGCCTCACACGAAGCACCCGTCCATCGAGAAGCTGATCGGCACCGTAGCCATCAGTTCCGGCGGAGTGAATTTCGACAGCCTGGACGGCGAGAAAGTCCACCTCCTGTTCTTGCTCGTCTCACCGCCCGAGCGGCCCGGCGACCACTTGCGGGCGCTCGAGAACATCTCACGCCAGTTGCGCGACGACATGTTCTGCCGCCTGCTGAAGCAGTCCAAAAGCCCCGAGGAAGTTTGGCAGTTGCTCGAAGAGGCCGACAACAATAAGTTTTCACCGTAAAGGAATCATCACACCCACCGAGGCGTGCATTTAGCCGCGTCGCTAATTCATTGGCGCAAGCTCCACAGCGCCGCCGCTAAATGCAAACTTCCCCCGTCAGTCGTGTCGTTACGATCCAAAACAAACAAGGATTGCACGCGCGCCCGGCGGAAATGTTCGTGCGGACCGCTAACCAATTCGAATCAAAAATCCAATTGATTCGAGATGAGCGGCGCGTCGAAGCACGGAACATGATTGACCTGTTAACGTTGGGGGCGACTCACGGGACTCGGCTGACGATTGAAGCCGAAGGACCCGACGCCCCAGCAGCCGTCGATGCTTTGGCCAAACTGGTGGAAGAAGTCTTTCCACAAGAAGACGCCGAACAAGACTAACGAAGGAGACGAGAAACCCGCCAGCCAAGTGCCACGCAAAACCTGCCGAGAGTTCAACTCTTTGCCGGCGCGCATCAGGTTGCCGCAACTCGCCTCCGCCCGATCATTTAACAACATATTTTGGTGACTCGTAACTCGACGCGACGGCATTCGCGTCGCACGCCGGTCAGGCCTCCGCAGCTCTCTTCAACACTGGCGCGCGGAACGCTGCCGATCGACGATGCGACCCCAAGCCGGCACTTCGCATCGAAGCCGCGCCAGGCGCGCCTTGGTTCAAATTGGAGGGACCAGCGCCGCACCGCCCGCTTCGCTTCGCGCCTCGGACGAACGAGTCGAATCGCGAAACAACATGGAACGTCTGCAAGGAATTGCCGTATCGCCCGGCGTGGCGATCGGCGAAGTGCTTGTAATGGACAACGAGGGGTTCCGCATCCCTCGTCGGTTCCTGCCGCGCGATGCCGTTGAGGACGAGCTCGAACGACTCAACAAAGCATTCGAATCTGCCACCGCGGAGATCGAACGCCATCGCGATCGCGTTTCCGAGCAGCTGGGCAAAGACTCGGCCGCCATCTTCTCGGCCCACATCCAAATGCTCAACGATCGTGGCCTGCGATCGAAGCTGGAGGAAATGATTCGTCAGCGGCACTACTCGCCCGAGTACTCGGTCAGCCGCGCTCTGCGTCATTACGCCAAAGTCATTCAATCGCTCGAAGGCGACTACATGCCGGAGCGTGCGACGGATATCTTCGACATCGAAAAACGCCTGCTCCGCCACCTCTTCGGCAAACGCCGCGAGGAGCTCGCCCACATCAATGCCGAGGTGCTCGTGCTGGCCCACACGCTCACGCCGAGCGAAACTTCGAACCTCAATCCGAAATTTGTGAAAGGCTTCGTCACGGAAATCGGCGGCGCCGGCAGCCACACGGCGATTGTCGCCGAGGCGCTCGGCATCCCCGCGATTGTCGGCATCGGCCCGTTTCTTACGAACGTCTCCGGCGGCGAAACGGCGATCATCGATGGCTATCAGGGCTGCCTTATTATTCATCCCGATGAAGAAATGATCGCCCGCTACCGGCACGAAGTCGTCCAGTACCGTTCGCACGCTGCCAAGCTCGAAAAGCTCCGCGACCTGCCGGCCGAAACGGCCGACAAAACTCGCATCCAGCTGCTCGGCAACATCGAGTTTCCGTACGAAGTGGAGCAATGCCAAAAGCGCGGCGCCAATGGCATCGGCCTCTACCGCACCGAGTTCCTGTTCCTCTCGCGCGATACCGAACCGACTGAAGAAGAGCAAACTGCCGCCTACTCCGCGGTCGCGACCGCACTCAGTGGCCAACCCGTGGTGATGCGCACGATCGACCTCGGCGCCGACAAAATGCCCGGCATGCCGTTCCCGGAAGACGAAGCCAACCCGTTTCTCGGCCTCCGCAGCATTCGTCTCGCGCTTAGAAA
>DATBAY010000462.1:0-4095 GCA_036271295.1 Lacipirellulaceae bacterium
CAGTGTGTTTTCGAGCATGTTGCTTCCAAAGAGCCATGCCCAAGTCGGAATTGCAGCCCACAACAACACGGGAAGCCAGGTGTGTTCCGCCAAGTCGGGTCGGTCGCGAAGCAACAATCGCCACAGGGCGGCGATGAGCGCTGCCGTGCCGATCGCCGTGAGGGCTGAGTAAAGTTTTTCGACCCAGTAATGGTCGCCAAACAATCGAAAGAACAGCGACTCGAGCCACAGCGCCAGCGGTGGATGTTCGTAAAATGCTTCGTCGGAGCAAGCGTCGGTTGTGGAGCATTCGGCGGTATTTGCGTTCGACGACGCATCGGCTGACGCCGATTTCACCGCCGTTGAGCTATCGTCGCTCATCGATTTGGCGAGAATCATCGGGTGCCAAAAATCACCGATCCCGACTGCCATGTTGCGGGCAATCGTGGCGTACGTCACGCCATCGAAGAACATTCCGGTTTGCACGCTCATCGGCAAGAGACGGCACACGATCACCGCGATGGTTAGCAACCAACCGGTGATGTACGCTGCGGATCTTTGCGGATTCGCGTGAAGAGACATCGATGAATATCCTCTTCAACGAAGTGAAAGGTCGCGACTAAGCGGCGCGCAAGGTTCCCGCGCCGCAAATGTCTGTGGAAAAAAATAGCGCCGTAAAATGCCCGGAGTTACCGAACGTTACAAATCCCACCCGCTTGGGGCAAGGTCATTCGACTGCGGCACCCTCGCGGATTATTCGTCGGTGACGCAGCCCTCGCTCGCGCTCTTCACATTTTTGATGTACTTATAGAGCGTTCCGCGAGTCGACTTGTACGCCGGCGACTTCCACGCTTTCTTTCGGCGAGCCAGTTCATCATCGGATACGTCGAGCGTGATCAGATTCGCTTCGGCATCGATCGTGATGCGGTCGCCGTTTTGCACCAGCGCGATGGGCCCGCCCATTTGCGCTTCCGGCGTTACGTGGCCGACGATAAATCCTGCCGAGCCGCCGGAGAAGCGACCATCGGTGATGAGCGCGACGTCCTTCTCCATACCAGCGCCAACGATCGAGCCCGTCGGCGATAACATCTCCGGCATGCCGGGGCCACCTTGTGGTCCTTCGTAGCGGATGATTACCACTTCGCCTTTGTTGATTTGCCGCTTCTGCATCGCCGCGAGCATCGCCTCTTCTGAATCAAAACAATTCGCAACGCCGCTGAACTTCAACCCTTCCTTGCCGGTGATTTTCGCCACGGCGCCGTCCGGGCAGAAGTTGCCACGCATGATCCGAATGTGCCCGGTCCTTTTGATCGGATTCGCAACGGCGTGTACTACTTCCTGTTCTTTCGAAAGCGCGGGCAGCGATGCGAGGTTTTCCGCAATTGTTTTGCCTGTGATCGTGAGGCAGTCGCCGGTGATCAGCTTTTCATCGAGGAGTAATTTCATAACGCCCGGCGTACCACCGACGCCATGCAAATCCTCTTGCACGTACTTACCGCTCGGCCGCAAATCGGCGAGATACGGCACGCGATCGCTCGTCCGCTGGAAATCGTCGATCGTAAGAGGAACGTTCACGCTGCGGGCCATCGCCAGGAGATGCAGAACGGCATTCGTCGAACCGCCGACGGCCATCACGACTGCCATCGCGTTCTCAAACGCTTCGCGGGTCATGATGTCGCGCGGCTTGATGTCTTTTTCCATACAGTTGCGAATGACGTCGCCCGCGCGGCGGCATTCTTCGAGCTTGCCGGGATCGGTCGCGGGGAGCGACGAGCTGTAGGGCAGCGACATGCCCATGGCTTCAATTGCGGAGGCCATCGTGTTGGCGGTGTACATGCCGCCACAGGCTCCGGCGCCCGGGCATGCGTGTCGCACGACTTCGCGGCGCTGGGCGTCGGTCATCTTGCCCATCATTTGCGCACCGTAGCATGTGAACGCAGAGACGATATCAATCGGCTCGCCCGTCGCGGTGTGACCGGCGCGAATCGTGCCGCCGTAAATCATGAACCCTGGGCGGTTGAGGCGGCCGAGCGCCATTAACGCGCCGGGCATGTTCTTGTCGCAACCAGGAATCGTGATGCAGGCGTCGTACCACTGGGCGCTCATGACGGTTTCGATCGAATCGGCGATGAGGTCGCGCGATTGGAGCGAGAAGCTCATGCCGTCGGTGCCCATCGAAATGCCGTCGGAGACGCCGATCGTGTTGAACCGCATGCCGAAGAGGCCGGCCGCGTTTACGCCCTTCTTAACTTCGGCGGCGAGGTCCAACAGGTGCATGTTGCAGGGGTTCCCTTCGAACCACATGCTCACGATGCCGACCTGGGCCTTGTTCATGTCGCCTTCGGACATGCCCGTGGCATAGAGCATTGCCTGCGAGGCGCCCTGCGTTTCGGGTTGGGTGATTTGACCGCTGTATTTGTTGAGTGGACCGGGCACGAAGGGGCTCCAGATTGCGGATTTCGGAATTCGGATATTGGATTTAAACAGTGTGCTATTGTAGCGGGAATTGGTTCGCGCGGCATGGGTGCAGCGGGTCAGCAGACGCAACACGCGGGGCGGTTGTGCGGCAGTAATTCGGGCTCGATTTGCTGGTCGAGCGCTCCGCGTTGCGTCGCGGCTAAACTGCGGGTTTGGTTAAGGCATGTGAGTGATTTTGTTGGAGATAGTGAAATCAAAAAATGATGGCGCCAATGGGCTCGGGGTCGAACGTGCGCATGCGGCGACGGTCGCTCGCGGTGGGGCGGCGGCTGCATGGTACGTTCGAGGTCGAGTCCAACCGTTCGCGCAAGGCCCTGCGTTCCAATGGGCCGAGGGGTCGTCCAGAGCTGTCGTACGGCAAGAGGGAGGTTTGCAAACCTGTGCAAGCGTGCGACTGGCAGTTGCGACGACATCGGCGAGAGCTCTTCATGCAGCTAACTCGCGCGAGCGGTCATTTCAGGAGGAAGAGCGTACCACAAGGCGCGGCCAAAACCAAGAAAAATCTCTGTTGAAAAAGAGTGGCCAAAAATTGTGGGTTGACGTGCGGTTTAGCTAAACCGCAAGCGATGAGGTGCGCTGCTGAATTGGCGCATCGAGATCTGGATAGGCTTTCCGGTTTCGGGCTTTATCGCGAAGCGGGTCGAACTTCCAAATTACTGGTTGGTTGCGACTTCTCGCTAGAAACTGGAAGATCGACGTCGACGGTTTCATCGTCAGCGACGGTGACCGTCGGACGATTTTCGTTCGAACCGAACCATTTTGGAACGCCATCAACGTCGATAGCGAATGCCACGAGGTTGATTTGACCTGGCGGAACTCGCAGTTCGAACCGGCCGTCTGGCGAGCGATCGACGTACTTCGTCACGCCTGGCACGGCGCTTTGTTGAAATGGCGAACCGGCGGCTAAAAAAGCCTTCATATCTGGGCCGAGTTCAATTGGCTTGCCTGTAGCGCGATCGATCATGCGTGCACGCACGAGGCCGCCGTTGCCGAGTTCTAGGTCGGGGGAGTCTAGCGTATGTACATCGGCGGTCGAAACCTTTGTTGCAGAAAGATTTTGCAGGCCCGGCATGTTGGCCTGCAAGGCATAGATACCGGCGGGCAGCGTCGCGATTCGGTACTTGCCTTCGGCATCTGTCGTAGCAGTCGTTCGGTATAGTTGGTGAAGCGAAGTTTCGCCAGGCGGAAGCTTGGCCGGGGTTTGTCTCGTGGCAGTGACGACTGCGCCGGCCGCTGGTTTGCCCGATGACTTGAGAATTACTCGGCCGATAATGATTACCGGTGCCGCGAGTTGCACGTCCTGTGTTCCAGGCGAATTTTCGATTTGCGTGTAGAACGTCACGAAATCGGGATGGGACACAGATAGTCCTAGCGGCGCTTCGAATGCTGAAACTTGTTGCGCGTCGCTCGAGCGTTTCTCTACTCGGGCGCGGGCTTCCTCTTCTAAAGTGCGTTTATATTTTGCCAGGTCGAATGGCGGCGCGTCTGTGATTTCATATTGCCCGTCGGCATCAGTATGGGTCGATCGCGCGACGTCCCAAGCGACGGTTCCATCGTTTTGAACCCAAACTAGCGCATCTTTTACCGGTTTGTTGTCTGGGCTAGTAACACGGCCACGAATCGTCGCGGCTGGTCGCA
>DATBAY010000463.1:0-3876 GCA_036271295.1 Lacipirellulaceae bacterium
TCGAGATTTGTCGGCGCCCCATGTGTATCGGGGCTTGGCGAACCCAAGCTTTGAACCTGGCGGCGGTGCTGTTCCCGGCTGGCACATTGCCGGAGGACAACCGAACGTCGCGGCCGGGCTCGATTCCCTACGACCCCAGGAGGGCAAGAGTAGCCTGCACGTTCGAAGCACCGCAACATCAGCGGCGATCGAAAGCGATGCTTTTCCGATCCCCGCAACCGGGCAGCTCGCAATGACCGTGTACGCTCGTAGCCAGAACACGTCGCCCGACGCCGAAATTCATCTGGTATTCGAATACGAGTCGGAAGGACATTCCTACCGTCTCGCGGCCAGTGTGAAGGCGTCCGATACTCAGCACGATGTCCAACAGTGGGGGCATCCGTGGGCAATCCTTGACCCTGATTTGCCGCTGGACTCGCACGGCCAGATGCGGATCAAGTTCGAGTTTTCCGGCCCGGGTGATTACTGGTTAGACAATATCAAACTGAACGACACGCTGCATCCGTTCGGCAACAAATCTTATGAAAACTCCTCGGCGGAAATTGTGAAGTTGTTGCAGCATACGCACGATGTGCAAGCTGCCTTCGACGCCGGACAGTTCCAAGAGTGCCTCCAGTTGTTAGATGGCTATTGGCCCCGCTTCGTGTTGGCATACACGCCAGCGGCGCCGCCTGCGATTGCGGTAGCGGCCCGACCGACCGCGAACCGAGAAACTGAAATACCACCGGCACCAGACAACAAGGATGAGCAATCGAATCCCGGCATCGGCGAACGGCTTAAACGCATTGTGCCAATTCTGAAATGACGGAGACGGCGCACGCTTTACTGCGGTTGATTTCTGGTCGCTGAAGTCGCAGCGGGGTTATCAGGCGAACCTGCTCCACGATCCGAGAGCAGATGAATAATGCCACCAACTACCGGCGCGGCACGATTCTGTGACCCGGCAGAATTAGTTGCGGCATCGGACGAATTCGCCGGATCCGCCACGGTGCTTTTCTTTACGGAACTAGGGTCGGTAGTCGCGTCAAGATTCGCCGGCAATGTCGTAGTGGGAGAATTGCTCATATAAATCACCAGTGCCTGTCCGATGACATTGCTTACGCGAAGACCCTCGACCACATGTTGCATACGACCGGTGCCGCTTTGGTCGACGGTTAGTGTCCCCAGCGGGTTTTGAATCGGCCGAGCTGTGGAACTATTTGGATTCACGCCACCGACTTGCGATTCGCGTAGTTTGGAATCGGCTGTCCGCGCGGCGTCTGGGTTGACTTGCCCCGTGACCGGCGCGGCGGCAGATGGTGCTCGTCCGTTCGGAGGAATTGCCCCCTCAATGCTAGAGCTAGCGGATACTTGGGCTAAAACTGCGCGAGGAATTTCCATCGCAGGATGTTCCAGTTGGCTCTGTGGTCCGCCCGTCGCCGGTGCTTCGAGCGGCGCTTTATTCGAATCTGGAACCAACCCGCCGGGGTTCGCCCCGGTGCCCGAGCCTTGTGGATTCACGCCTCGATCGCCCGCGGGATTTGTTGGTTCGGGAGAATTGGGGGTTTGCCGCGACGTCTCGGTTTGATTCCGGATCGCGCTCGCATCCGCAATGCTAACGGAATAGTTTCCGGGCTCGAGTCCGCCTACATCGACCATTACGAGCATTCCACTTGCATCATTGCGAAACCCGGCGAATCCCACCCGAGCGCCGGCAGATTGAGGGAAGCCCGGCCGCGGGCGGTCGCCGTCCTCAACCTTGTGTTCGGGTTCAGATCCTCGGGGGGCGCCGGTTCGAAAGAGTTCCGCTACGGCTTTCTGCGCTGAAGGCTCGGTCGCCTCATTCAAAAAGCTGGCAACCGGTCCGTTCGCTACAGCAGGCGTGTTTGCATCGCCACCATTGGCGCTGACGTTATTTACGGTTCCTGGCGAAGCGATCTGGGCTAATCCTGGTTGAGGACCTAGCGGCAACTTGATTGGCCCGACCTGATTCTCTGGAACGCGGACGTTAGTTGTCACGGGGTTCCCGTCTCGCGACACTACCACGATGAGCTTCGACCCGTCCGGAGCCGTGGTTGCCAATCGGGTGATGCCGTCTATCCATTTCCGATATGTGTTCGCTTTGAAATTCTGAAACGAGATTATTTTGTCGCCTTTAAGAATGCCGGCCTGCTGCGCCGGCGTCGCAGTTCCGACCTCTGAGATTTCGACGCCGCCATCGCCCGCCTCTTTCACGTGCATGCCGAGAATCAAGGTGCGACCACGCGGGTTGTCCCCGACTTGCTCGCCCGCTCGTCGCTTGAGTTTTTCGGCGTCTTGAGCGGGCGTGGAGTCCGAGCGCGGCTGGCTACCGACTTGCGTCGGCTCGGCCACTTCTGTATTTGATCGAGCCGAGTCCTGCGCTGCTTCTCGTCGCGCAGCTTTCGCCTTCGCTTCGGCTTGCGCATCTTGAGCGTGGGCAGAACGGCAATTAACGCCAAAGCACGCCACACTTACGCCCACTATCGCGGCGACAAGGAAAATTCTATGGCACATAATACTGCTCGATTCTGAAATAGGGCCGCCGATTGGGCCGGAAACGACAGAATTGCGCCGGCCGACAGAATTGCGTAGCAAGTCACGTTCCGAACGAACGTTGAGATGAGTTTCTCGAATTCGGCCACAAATTGCTGCGTTTAACTCGAAATGGGGCGTACCGCCTATTGGCATGTGGGCGAACCTGGCTTCCGATCGATCATTGTTGCCCCGGCGGAAGCAGGCCTCAGGAGGAAGCTGCAGCGGCCATCTGGTGGGAATGCGGATTTGGCTCCTCCACTGGTGGGTGAACGCCAGGACCGTCATCCGCATACCATCGTGCCAACACATCGCGCCAACCGCCTGGATGGCCAACGGTGCAGAACTCGGCGCGAACTTCTTGATGGCAAGGATGCAACCGTGAGTACTTGATTGCGAACTTTCGCATGTCGGGCAAACAGCGAGTTTCGCCGTAGAGCTCCTCCGCCAAGCGATAATGTTCGGTAATCACCGCCCGCTGCTCGTGCAAAGTCGGCGGAGCTGGCAGCGGTAAGCCCCTGAGCAATGCGCGAACTTGCTGAAAGATCCAGGGGTTACCGATTGCGCCGCGGGCGATGGATAAGCCGTCCACATTCGTGTAACGCAGCATGTCGACGCAAGCTTGGGCATCAAAAAGGTCCCCGCTGCCAATTACGACACGATCACCAGCGTATTGCTTGACCTCGCGAAGGAACTCCCAACGCGAAGGGCCGTTGTAACGCTGGGTGACAGTACGGCCGTGAACCGTGATCGCCACAACGCCCAATTCAAACGTTCCCTCGAAGATCTCAAAGAAGTTCTCGCGGCTTTCGTTGGAGTCATCGATTCCGCGGCGCATTTTCAAAGTGAGCGGAATCGTGCTGGGCAATGCATCGCGTACTCGTTTGACGATTTCAAGTGCCACGGCCGGCTGGCTTAGGTGGAAGCCGCCCCGGCAGCGCCCCAACACTTTTTTAACCGGGCAGCCGAAGTTGATATCGATAACGTCGAAACCATGCTCGACCAACCGGAGCGCCGCCGGCGCGAAGTCTTGCGGGTCGGCCCCCATGAGCTGGCCGCCAGTGGGGTGCTCTTCGGCGGCGACGTGCAGCCAATGTTTATTTCTGCGGCGCTCCTTGAGCGCTAAAATGAACTTATCGAGCATTACTTCGCAGAGCGTGTACGGCGCGCCCATACGCCGTGCAATCAGCCGCATCGGCATGTCGCTATAGCCCGACAGCGCGGCCTGCACGGCTGGAAAATCCAGTCGCAAATGACCAATCCGTAGTTCGCGCCGTGTTTCGCTCATCGAATCAATTGTGCCCTGTCTGCTCGGTAATGGTCAATTGTGCTTCTATAGCATGC
>DATBAY010000464.1:0-22445 GCA_036271295.1 Lacipirellulaceae bacterium
GCTAACGAGAACCGTACATTCCACGTCGGCAGCGCGCTCGACATGGCGCGCAATGCGATTTACTTTTGGGTTCGATCCAAGCACCCAGCTCTCAGAAGCTTCCGGCGGAAGCCTGAGGAGAGACTCAATCGAGGGGGCAACAGTTGAGTAGGCCATTTCTTCTCTGATCAAATCACTTCGACGAGCCTCATCGCCGAATCATTCGTACCTAGACCTCACTTCACCGAAAAATCCATACGCGACACGGTGAAAAATTGTTCCGAGGTTGGAGGTCTAAGCTGGTCGTCTCACGAGCGTCCCATCCCAAGGTGCACTAAAATTGTCCATCGAACGGGCTGTGTCACGTTACTTCGGCCCGCGCGATACTTCCTGCATTGTAGCCACTCTCCGGAATACCTCAATAAATTGGGTCCCAAAAGGGAGGAAAGCTGCATATTCGCCGACAGTTTGGGCGGATTGTGCTGGCGGAAGTGATTCCGCATCCAGTAATCCGTAAGTGCTTACTGCGTATTGCTTTATGAATTCCACGCATTCCGCCAAGTTGGAATGGCCCTTAAATACCGCGTCACGACGTGTCGGAAGTACCCGTATGAAGCAAGTGGACACTGGTTCGCGGGGTACTGAACCGCCTTTTAGTGCGGCTCACCGATCTGTACGTCGAGGATCAGCGGTTTGTGGTCCGACCCGCTACCTTCGCCTTCACTGATGCTCGTGCAGGCTACGTCCGGCGACAAAAACGCCTGATCGATGCGGATCGGTGGGAGAGGAAGCGTGCCATTAGGCCACGAGGTCGCATAGCCGCGGCCCCGGTCTTCGTGCGCCGAACGCAAGCTGCTCGCCTTCAACTGCTGATATACGAGTGAGTACTGTGTCGCATTGCAATCGCCAACGACGACCAACGGATGCGGGACGCTCTCGATCAGTGGCAGCGCTCCCTGCCAAAAACCATCGTAGTCATTTTCGTGAAAGTTCATTGGGCGTGGCGCATGCAGGCCAACAACATGAAGTATTTGTCTACCCACGGGAACGTCGAGCACGCGAATGACACGTTCGGCAAATTGCGGCTGCGTTTCGCGCGAGATTGGTATTTTCGAAAAGACCCCAACATCATCGGCTAGCCACTGAGTCGATCCACTCCCGTAAGGATACTTCGCCACAAATGACGACTGACGAATCACTTGGCGCCAGGTAATCGTGCATTCGGCAAGCACGATGATGTCGGGATCCACACGCGCGATTTCGCTGAAGAAGGCGTCGAATTCTTGATTCTCAGAGCGAACATTGGCGAAAAATATGCGCAGCCTGGCCGAGCGAGACTGATCGGCGACGATGGGCTGTGTCGTCGCATCAGCGCGCCGGTCGCGTAGAAAGTCGGGAGCCATCCAAAACAAGTGACATCCGACGACGGCCGCATTCGCGAGCACTAACCACCGATGCCGCTGCCAAATCCCGAAGATCAGGGAGACGTACGCGGGAAGATAAACGTAGCGTGTAAACGCGTTGATCCAAATGAGAGGATGCCTGCCGTCGTGGTACGTTAGGCGAAGCAGAGCGATCGCCGCGAGCGCGAGTGTCGTTGCCCAAGCAAGCAGAATAACGGCGCGGAACCAAAGCGACTGGCGGTCGTTCGTCGCGCGATGCGGCGTGTTGGAATCGAGAGCAGGATCAAGGCCGGCGAAAGACTCAGGCCTTTCCATTCGGTTGCTCGTCAGTACATAAACTAGGGGCAGAATTGACGGGCCGATTCGCGACCGGCGGACGTGCGACTTCGCGGCCCCAGCGGTGGGATATCCGCGCGACCGAAGCTGCCTGCACCGCTTGGTTACGCGGCCACTTCGGAAATGGTTCGGCCGTTCACTGCAATTACCGAGATATTATGCTGGGCGGCGAAGAGGCGAAACTCGTCGTCGTCGAGCAGAATCGTGCGGCTTCCTTCGACGGCCAAGACGTTCGCCCCGGCGGCAAGCATGGTTCGCAGGGTGCGAACACCAACGGTGGGCACGTCGAATCGCATGTCTTGCTGCGGCTTCGCGACTTTCACGACCGTGAAACTGCCCTTCTTGCAAAGATCGCCTGCGCGCAGGATACAGGCGTCCGTTCCCTCGACCGCTTCGACAGCCAAGACCGCGCGATCTTTCACGCAGATGCTTTGGCCGATATCGAGTCCGCCCATCAACTTCGCGATTTCCCAACCGAACTCAATGTCGGCGTGTTGGCTCGCGGTTGGTGGCTTGCCGGCGACTTGCCCCGGGGGCACGAGAAGTTCCGGCGCGAAATCGGTCGCGGGTTGGAACGTAATACCGTCCGCAGCAAATGCATCCGTCAGCGCACCGAGCAAGGTATCGTCTTTGTTATCGTGCTTGTGCGAAATCAGGTAGTGATAGAATGTCTTGATGAATTTCCAATCGGGAATGTGACGCATCCAAATCCGGCGCTCGTAGATGATCGACTTCGGAAACTTGCCCGCCATCGTGGCTTGCTCGACTCCGCAGTTTTGAAAGAAGCGAATGGCGCGACCCAAACCGCACCAACCGACCCAGCGAAAATCTTGGCAAATATCGCGCAACCCAGGATCGGCCAAATCGGCGACGCCGATGCAGCTGACGTGGTAATCCTGCCGGCGCAGCGCTTCCGCGACGATGACTGGATAGCGCCCCCAAGCCGCGAGTAAACCGATTCGCTTTTTCTCACTCATGCCGCTTGATCCGATTGACGAGGCGTCGCTTCCATACCAGCAGCCTTTTGCAGTTCGGCAACCGCACGGCGCATCTGCTTGAACTCTTTCCGCATTTCGGGCAACTTGGTCAGGGCGGCCAGTTTCAATTTTTGATCGCGTTCCGGACTGGCCGGAATGCCCAACATAACGGCCCCGTCCGGCACGTCGTTCGTAATGCCGGCCATTGCGCTGAGCCGCGCGCCGGTGCCAATGTGCACGTGATCGCGCAAACCCGCTTGGCCGCCCATGACAACGTAGTCACCCGTGCTCGTGCTACCGGCGATTCCAACTTGGGCACAAATAAGATTGTGCCGACCGATGCGACAATTATGGGCAATTTGCACTTGGTTATCGATTTTCGTGCCGTCGCCGATCGTAGTCGCGCCGTAGGTGCCGCGATCGATCGTGGTGCCGGCGCCGACTTCGACGTCGGTCCCAATTCGTACGTATCCGAGTTGGGCCGAGAGCACGTGCCTGCCGGCGACGTGCGTATAACCGAAACCGTACGCGCCGATCGTCGCGTTGCCATTGATGATCGTGCGATCGCCAACCAGTGTGTTTTCGTAGAGCACGACGCCGGGGCCGATCATTACGTTGCAACCAATTTCGCAACCGGCCATGATGTGGGCGCCTTGCAGAATCGTGGTGCCTTCACCAATCAGGCAGTCGTCGCCAATGGTGACGCCGGAATGGATGTTCACATTCTTGCCGCACCGCGCCGAGGGGCTGAGAATTGCCTGGCTGCTGATTCCGATCGCCGCACGCTCGCGTTGCGGCCGAAAGTGCGTGACGATTTTGGCGAACGCGGCGTGCACATCGGAGACGACGAGCACGTTATTACAAACGGGATGGTTCGGCGCGCTGCTTAATTCGCGGGCCAGGGCCTCACTGACGACGAGAGCCGTGCCGGCGTTCGACTTCAATTTCTTCAGTCGGTCAAGATGATCGATAAATGTGATTTCGCCGTCAGCGACTTCGCTGAGCACGACCGCACCAAAAATAGCAACTTGTGCGTCGCCGATAACGTGACCTCGAACCAGGTCAGCCAGCTGTCCCAACGTTGTCGATTTTTTCTGCATGGTGCGCCTTCCGAGGTTTGGCCAGCATCAAGGTGCGGCTGAGCAATGCGAACACGAACCGCTTGGAAATCAAGCGGCGGATCGTAGCGGAATGGACAAAACCCAACAACAGCAGCGGTTTTCACGCGAATTTAGCGCAACGTTCGCCGTTTTGCAGTGATTGCTGGCTAAGCTTCAGTGCCAGAGG
The DNA here is from genome assembly GCA_036271295.1 of Lacipirellulaceae bacterium. Lineage (GTDB taxonomy): Bacteria > Planctomycetota > Planctomycetia > Pirellulales > Lacipirellulaceae > JABDGM01. The sequence goes on from DATBAY010000464.1 coordinate 3,983, forward strand.
GTGCCGGGGCAACGCCCCAGTTTTTGTGTATCGCTGGGGCGTTGCCCCGGGCACCCAGTGTTGTGCTTTTTCCTGATGGGGACACTCGCCGCTAGGCCGCGCCGCCTAAACCTAATTGCATCCCTTCGCCGAAGTAGTGCTTGCGGGCTTCCGGGTGATTGAGCACCTCGTTTCGATTCCCATGGCACAATACCTGCCCACCGCGAATCACGTAGCTGCGATCGGTGATTTCGAGTGTTTCACGAACTTGGTGATCGGTAATCAAGATCGATATGCCGCGATCGCGCAGGTCGCGGATGATCGCCTGGATGCTGTCGATCGTCACGGGATCGATACCGGTGAACGGTTCATCGAGCAAAATGATCTTCGGCTCAGAGACCAGTGCGCGGGCGATTTCCAAGCGTCGCCGTTCGCCGCCGGAGAGCGACATCGCTTTGCTCTTGCGGAGCTTCGCAATGCCGAACTGTTCCATCAACTGTTCGGCGCGTTCGGTGCGCAGCTTGCGGCTCATGCCCAAGAGCTCCATCACGCCGAGCAGATTGTTCTGCACCGACAGCTTGCGAAAGACGCTGGATTCCTGGGCGAGGTAACCCATTCCGCCTTCTTTGGAACGGCGAAACATGGGCCAGCGCGTCACATCGACGCCGCCGAGTGTGACATTCCCGGCATCGGGATCGATCATGCCGCAAGCCATGCGAAACGTCGTGGTTTTGCCCGCGCCGTTGGGGCCCAAGAGGCCGACGATTTCGCCCGGATCGACGTAAAAGTCGACGCCGTCGACGACGCGTCGTCGGCCGTACGACTTCACCAATCCGTGAACTTCTAACAGTGCCACAACGCAAGTCCTCCATGACTATAAGCTTTTAGCCGTTAGCTATTAGCTTTTAGCGAAAACATTTTCTCCATGCCCTTTTCTTGCTAATAGCTGACTGCCAGAGGCTAATAGCGATTATCTCACCAACCGCATATCCGACACGTTGGGAAAGAGCGGAAGCGGGATCCGCGTGCCTGGAATTTCATTCCACGAATGCGGCCAATACACGCACAGCGCCTTACCGATCAGCAAGCGGCGGTCCATGTAAGGTCCGCCGGGACTGCTGCGGCTATCGCCGCTGTACCATAGGCGCGCATCGGAGCTCTCCGCACTGTTGTCGCCCATCACAAACAGTTGCTCGTCGTTGAGGTTGAACTCCACATGCGCCCGATCTTTCAACCGAGGCCATAGCGAGCGATCCGTTGCGACGTTCATCATTCTGTAATCGAACGGGTGATAGTCGGTGATGGGATCGCCGGGCCGGGTTAAGTCCCAACGATCGGCGATGTAGTACAGATCTCGCCAAACCTGCAGCCGGGTAATCGTAAGTTTGGCGTCGCGAGCGCCGATGCCGACCGGGGCCAGGTCACCGAGGTCGGTGTCACTCGTTTGCGGCAGAATATTGCTCCGCTCGCCGTAGATCTTCGTGACGTCGTATTCGGTCGGTGCATCGAAGTGGACCAGCGCGCCGTCGACCCACAGCAGCAATTGATCGTCAAAATTCGCGAACCCAAGGTGGTGGGTTCCCGGCGCTTTGACGGATGTCGCGCCTTGCGGCGCAAAATCGGGCACGTTTTCGGCCGAGAGCTTCGCTTCACCCGTTTTCAAATCAATCGTACAAGTGAAATGCTTTCCGCCGCGGACGAGATCCAGCAGCACGCTACCGCCTGATTGCGCGTTCACGTCGGCCTCGACCATCAGGTCGCTGACCCAGTGAATGCCTTGCCGCATCGGCTCGACTTTAAGGCTGCCGGGCGCAAATCGGGCACGATCGACGCGGCCGTTATAGGGGTTCGCGTCCATGATGAGTCGCCGCACGCGACTGCGATCCATGCCGGCGAAAGGCGGGTTCTTCGCATCGGTCTTATCGCTTTTGGCCGCCTCAATTTTTTGCCAGTCGGAATACTCGGGAATCAGGTGCTCGTAACGCAGCCAGGCCGTGTCGTTGCCAGTGGCGTCGACGCTGTACTTCTGGCCCACCACACTGCCATGCACGGTTTTATCGAGTTTCCAAGTTTCCTTCTCGCCCGGTGGCGAATGCCAGCGCAATGGCCAGCCAGCCTCGTCGAGCTCCGCGGAATCGTGGTCGGTGTCGTGGACGAACTGCCGCATCGAGAGCACCTTCTCCGGTGGCTTGCGCTCGATCTTGAAATCGTCTTCCTTCGTGGCACCCGGTGGACGAATGAAAACATCGCCTTGATAAATGCGCAGCGATTCGCCCGGCAACCCGACGAGCCGCTTGATATAGTTCACCTTCGCATCGCCCGGGAACTTGAAAACGACGACGTCCCACCGCTTTGGATCGCTGAACGTGTAGCCGTATTTGTTGACGAGAATGCGGTCGCCGTTATACGAATCCTGCCAGGGAATGTAGGGCAACAAATCTTTCGCGGTCGGTTGGCGATCTTCTTTACCGGGGTGATCGTGCCGCCACTCATTTTCCGCTTCTTGCCGTTCGGGCACGCCATCGGGCAAATCGGGGCGCATCGGCAAGACGTAGTGGCACGACGGGCACATGCCGGCGATGACGTCGGTCGTGGGTCGCCGGCCGTCTTCGCTTTCCTCTTCGCTCGCGCTGACTTCATAGCGGTGGCCGCATTTCGGGCAGACGACGTCTTTGTGGCGCCCCATCAGGGTCGGGGCCATCGAGCCGGTCGGAATCACGAACGCCTCGGCCTCGAATGTGCGAAACAGAAAGGCGAGCACGAAGGCGATCACGATCGATTCGACCGTTTCGCGGATCGCGTGCGATTCGACTTTCGGCGCGGAGGCCGCGGGTCGGGCTGCAGGCTTCGCCGGGGTGGCGAACGGCTTGGACGTATTCTTGGATTTGGACATAGCGATGGATCAAGCGAGACAACACACAGCGCGGAACGGCGAAGCGGCTCCGGGCCGCCCCAAGATTATTCGCTAGCGGGCCGGAAATATAGGCCAACTCCGACGCTCAGGTCGCCGTTTCGCTCGCCCATGCAGGTTCTACGGGGCTCGCTAGCAACAAGTTTTCGCGTTTCCTCCGCCAAAAACGCAGCGGCGCTGGGCTCACGGCCAACTCTTGTCGCACCGCGGCCAGTTGTTCGGCGATGCGCTTTGCCACGAGTTCCGTCAGTTGGGCGTCGGACAATTTCGAATACTCGGCCGGTGGTATTGCCCCGCCGAACTTCAGCGCAATCGGGTGGGGGTTCACCAAGATTTTGCCGCGCGGCAGCGCGGCAAAAGCGCCTTCCAACGCGAGCGGCACAATCGTGGCTTTGCTCCGCCGCGCCAACAAACAGAAGCCCGGCATAATTTTGTGCAATTTCCCGTCCGGCGACCGAGAGCCCTCGGGGAAAACAAGCAATGCGTTGTTCTGCTTCAGCAAATCAAGCGTGACGCGAATTCCAGCCAGCGCGCTGCCTTCCTGGTCGATCGGAACCGCGCCCAGCGCACGAATCCACAGACCTAAGGGAAAGAAGAACAGCCCTTTTCGCGCCATGTATTTCAGTTCTCGTGGGCAGGCGACGCCGACCAGTACCGGATCCAAATTGCTTTGGTGGTTCGACACCAACAGCACCGGACCAGTGGGCGGCACATGCTGCTTGCCGGAAAACTTAAAGCGAAAAAATAGCTGACCAAATGCGTAGCATGCGCACCACAGCGCCGCATACCACAGATAAGAAAGTGTTTCTTGACGTCGGCTCATTGTTTCGACCGCACGATCTTTTCCAGCGCAACTACCACTTCCTCGGGGGTCAGGCCATCGGTTGAAACTTGGACTGCGTCGGCCGCCTTCACGAGCGCGCCTACGGCCCGTGAGCGATCGCGATGATCGCGCAGCCGCTGATTAGCCAACACTTCCTCGAACGGGATGTCCTCACCACGAGCGCGCAAATCGGCGTGACGTCGTCGCGCTCGCTCTTCATCATCCGCCGTGAGAAAAATCTTACATTCGGCATCTGGGAAGACAACGGTGCCTTGATCCCGTCCCTCGGTAACGACGTTGCTGTTTGCCGCAGCAGCCCGCTGCCAGCCTACGAGTTGCGTCCGCACGGCCGGGTTATCGGCAGCGAAATGGATGGCGTCCGTAATTTCAAATTTGCGGATCGCCGTCGTAACATCTCGCCCGTCGAGCAACACCCGGTCATCCACCAGTTCCACGCGGATGCGTCTTGCCAGGTTCGCCAACTGCTCGCCGTTCGCCAGATCGAGCCCTTGCTCACGCGCCGCTAGCGTGACGCCCCGATACATCGCTCCCGTATCGAGAAATCGAAAACCCAGCCGAAGCGCCAGTGACCGCGCCGCACTGCTCTTGCCAGCCCCGGCGGGTCCATCAATGGTGACAATCATGTTAACGCAAAATCCATAGCAACGGATAACTGATAACGGACAACCGACCGAGTGTCACCATTCTGCTTCAATCTGAATCCACCGATTCGGCCCAAGGTCGAACTGCGCTGCACCATCGTTTACCGATAATACTTCAAGCGAATTGCCGCGCAAATCTGTAATACGCGCGGTTTGAAACGGTCGGAACGCGGAGAGCGACGTGCGGACATCTTTACCCGCGGTTTCGAGAACACGGATTCGCACACCGGCTGCTGGATCCACGAGCGGCTCGATGTGTGTGAGAATGGCGTTCTGCGCTGCCACGTGCAGAAACCAGCCTTGCGGTGCATTTTGTGCGTTCGGCAATTCGGCCAGATACGGGTCGCCGCACGTGAGCAACCCGGCGGCCATTTGCGTGGGATTCGCCGCTTCGAGCGCGATCGCAAATTGAAATCGCCGCCGCTCCTCGCCAGCCACGACTAACAGCGTATCCATCCAATTGGGAGCTGCCCGACGGTGATACGGCAGCCCGAACGCGAAGCACGTGATGCGGCCAATCGAGTCGTCGATCTCGACCCATTCCGGCGATTCGATTTTGTCGCGCGATACGTCGCGCGCGCCCCAATCAATGCCACGCCGGATGCCGAGCGCATCGTCCATCCACGCGAGGCGGTTGGCAAAGTAGGACGTCCAAAGATCGCCCTGCGGAAGCTGCTGCGGCTCGACTTCGATCTCGATGAATATGGGTGCAAGACCGCGCACAACTCGCACGCGCTGCGTGAAATTCGCGAGTTCTTGTCCCTCTGCGCCGACGAGTCGTCCGGTCGCGGTGATCTCTTCCAAAAAATCATCGCTGCGCGTCATCTCTACGCGCGCGGCAACCATTTGCGATTCGTGCGCCTCGCCCGACCGTTGTTCGTGAAACACAATCCGTTGCGAGACGCGCGTATTCCGGTCGCGGTGCAATCGCAACGACTGGATGCCGCCCGTCTTCTTGCTGACAGTCAATTCCAAACGCTCGTTTCGCAGCACTAAACCTTCGGCGGACTTCCCCGATGTGAATGTCGGTCTCGGCAACACCGCGCGATAACCGCAGCCCAACACGGCAGGCATTGGCTGCGTTTCGCGTGTTTGGGTTGCAGTCGTGTCCGATTGAATGCCGAGCGGATCGACGCCAAGGAGGAACGTGTTCTCAAAATTCCAACTGTTGATGACGATTTGCGAATCGGCTTCCGCGCTCTCGGCCGCGCTGGGTTTCAAACCAGCGATCGCTCCCAACCCAGACGCCATTTGGCGGTGGGTCGACCGCACTTCGTTGCGATATGCTTCGATGTGATTCGAGATTGCGTTTGCACGCACGTCGACAAGCGTGCGATTCGGATACTCGCGTGGCGCGAACTTCACCCACTCATCGATCTCACGTGTCTCGCGGAAGTATTCGCCGAGCGTTATCACTTTTCCTAGCACAGAACCAAATCGGGCCACACGCCGCAGATCTTCAAAGTATTCGCATTCCGCCCCCGGCCAACCTGCGAGCAGCACCGTCGCCACATGGTCGTGCGCAACCGTGTCGCCGATTCGCTCCGCCAGCTTCAGCCAACTTTCTGGCTGACCGGAATCGAGCGGCGTTGCAGACAGCGCGGGAATTGAAGCCGCATGGCTCGCGCCCCAATTGGTTTTGCGCTGTTCGGCTCGCGGCAGCTGTCCGCCGTCGAATGCCGCGTGCAGCGCACCATGAAAGCCCGAACCCTTCAGTATTTCAGGCAGACGCGGCGAGAAAGACGAATCGAACTGACCGTAAACCTCAAACTCATGCCCTAGCCGCTGCTTGGCCTCGGCCTGTCCGCGGACAATTTCGGCCAACCATGCTTCGGGCCCTTCGCCGCCATGCGAGCTTGTCGAATACTTGCCGCCTACGATCGAGACCGTGGCTGTTTCGACCGCATTTCGCAACTCGGCGAACGTTTCGGGCTCGGCCTCCGCCAAATGTTCAATTTGAGAGCCCGAGATAAGCACGTTAGTTGGGCACTTGCGCTGCAGCTTGGTTCGCAGGGCCGTGCCCATCACCGAGTCGACAACCAGCGTTAAATCGACAATGTAAAAGTCGACGGAATAAACATGATTGCGAGCGTCCGCCAGGAGATCGAAGGCCCGAGATAATTCGCGTTGTGCGCCCAAGCTGTCTCGACCAACTGCCGCCTTCGCAGCGGCCACAACTGCATTTTCAAACTGCTCCGAGTCGATCACGGAGCTGTACCGCATCGCCCGCGTCAGAAGCTCAATTTGCAGGTAGGCGAATCCGAGCGCCAGAAAGTCGGCAGCAAGATCGGCATCTTGTTCAGCGACCTCCACGCCAGCCGCACGCAGAACAGCCGCTACCGTGTCGGCCCGGGACGCGAAAGTTTCGACGGAGCCCGGGCCATCTACTGCTGTGGCCCGCAATCGATCGCACCAATCGCTGGGCATCCGCTGTCGGCTAGGCGGTGGCACGAGCACCAACTCCCCTTCGAGCTCAGCCGGATCGGGCGGTTCTTCCGCCTGGTGCCACCCCGGCAGCCGTCCGGTCATCGCCAACAAGGCGGGATGCCATAAGGCCGTCCAGGCGGCTATCAGCTCGGCCGAGGCCTGATTCCCCAAATGCGTGGGAAAGTCGTCCCAAGTAGAACAGGGCAATATCACAGAAGCGCGGCGAATCGTCATGGTCGTAACATAATATCTCGCCGGATTTTAAGGCGAAAGTCGCCAAGTCCGCGGCAGCCCACCCAGGCGGCCGCAAGAACGCCCAGTTCACGCCCCGTGCCAATTCTTTTCTGGCCGCCCCGCATTTGCTACCCAACCCAAAATCCACGAGTAGAATGGAGATTGTCGGCCGCCCCGAACACGCGAGAGAGACTTCCGTTCGGACGACCGACAGATACGTAACGTCTTTTCGCAACAATCGTTGGGACTTCTAGCGAGCGTCGCTGTCAAAGCGTCTTCGGGCGCTGGCTAGCTGCCGCTTGCGCGCATACATTTTATATACGCTAGAGGCACACCGTCGCAGGACCGCGGCGGTACAGGGATAGAGGTTCTCGAACATGGCCAAGAGTGGCGCCGTCTGGGGTATCGATATCGGTCAATGCGCGCTCAAAGCGCTGCGTTGCCGTCCGCACGATAAAGATGAAAAGCGGATGGTCGTCGAGGCGTTCGATTACATCGAATACCCAAAAATCCTCACGCAGCCCGAAGCCAATCGCGAAGAGCTCATCAAGGAAGCGCTCGAGACGTTCATGTCTCGCAATGACCTAGCGGGCGAAAGCGTCGCCATTGCCGTTCCCGGTCAAAGCGGCTTGGCACGGTTTATCAAGCTCCCGCCGGTCGAACGCAAAAAGATTCCAGATATCGTCAAATACGAAGCTCGGCAACAAATCCCCTTCGCACTCGAAGACGTCGTCTGGGACTACCAGCCGCTTACCGGCAGCGAAGACGAAGGCTATGCGATCGAAACGGAAGTCGGATTGTTCGCGATGAAGCGCGACCAGGTCGCCCGGCATCTCAAGCCACTGGATGACGCCGGCATTGCGGTCGATATCATCCAGCTCGCGCCGCTCGCGATCTACAACTTCATCTGTTACGACCGGTTGAATGTCGAAGGTCCGTACGATCCGGCGAATCCGCCGGCGTCGACGGTCATCATCTCGCTCGGCACGGATACGACCGACCTCGTCATTACGAACGGCTATCGCGTGTGGCAGCGTAGCATTCCGATCGGCGGCAATCACTTTACGAAGGCGCTCACCAAAGAACTCAAGCTCACGTTCGCCAAAGCGGAGCACCTGAAGCGCAACGCCATGAAGGCCGAGAATCCCAAAGCGGTATTCCAGGCAATGCGGCCCGTTTTCAGCGACCTGGTCGCTGAAATTCAGCGTTCGCTCGGCTTCTTCACGAGTAACAATCGCAACGCGAAGCTCGGCGATATGGTCGCGCTAGGCAACCCGATGAAGCTGCCCGGCCTGCAGCGCTTCTTGTCGCAAAATCTCGATCAAGAAGTGAAACTGATCGACAATTTCAACAACTTGGTGGGCGGCACCGCGACGGCCGGCCCGCAGTTCAAAGAGAATCAACTGACGTTTGGCGTGGCTTACGGTTTGTGCGTGCAATCGCTCGATGCGGGACAGCTCCGCACGAATCTGCTGCCCGATGAAATCGTGACCACGCGGTTGGTCCGCGCCAAAAAACCGTGGGTAGTCGCCGCCGCTGCGCTGCTGCTCGCTGGTTTCACGATCAATTACTTCGGCCATTATTCGTCGATGACGACCGCGGACACGACCGATCCGCAAATGAAGGCGGAGCTGGTTGCGGCCAAAGGCGTGGCAGACAACGCGACGAAGTTGAGCGGAACGCACACCGAGCTCAACGGCACGTTCGACAAGATTGCGAAAATTGGCAACGAACTGCAGAGCAACGTCGATGGCCGCCTGCTCTGGCTCGAAATGCTAAAGGGCGTTGATGCCGCACTTCCCAAAGACACGCGTCCGCCCGACCAGCGCAAGGAAACCGAGGAGGACATCGCGAAGCGACCCGAGCTGCACTTCGAGTCGATGGATTGCGAGTACTTTGCCGATCTCACGCCCTGGAAAACGGCCATCGAGCCGGACCTGAATAAACCCGCTACGGCAGCAGCGCCGGCTGATGGCACGGCGGCCGCCACGCCACCGGCTGCCGCGGCGCCGCCTGTTACCCCGGAGACGCCTCCCGCAGCCGGCGCGACCGCGGCAGCGGGAGACGCGGCCGCGGCACCAGCCGGCCTCACCGCGGGCGGATGGGTCATCGAGCTCCGCGGATATCATCTGCATAACAATCTGCCCGATAAAAACATCGACGTCGGCGACGAAGGCGAGCAGTTCGTTCGCCACACATTCATCAAGAACCTTGAAAACGGGAAAGTTACGCTTCCGGATGGCCCGAACGGGCAGCCGATCGAGGTGCCGATCGCAGAGCTAGGAATTCAGTACCCCTGCGTTGTTACGAACACCCGAATTCAAACCGTCACATACATGGCGGAACCCGTCGACACGACGAACGGTATGCCCGCAGGCCCAGAAGCGATGCAAGCGACCAGCGGCGATCAACAGCCCAAAACGTTGAAGCTCCGCCAGTACGACTTCGTTGTTCAGTTTTGTTGGCAACCAAAACCGCGCGCCAATCGTCTCAAGGAAATGGCCGAGAAGAAAGCCGTTCCGCCAGCGGAAGCACCGGCTGCCGCAGCACCAGGCGGAACCGCCGCGACCGAAGCCGAACCAGCTCACACCGGACCGAGCTCCTAGGATTTAGCACACCATGGATCAAGTACGCACAGCGCTCGCCTGGCTCAAGCGCCACAACTTTTGGGTTCTTACCGTTTTAGCCGTGCTGATTATGCTCGGCTGTTGGTGGAGCGCCGCGAACAAAATGAGCGCGAAATACGCGACTGATCAGGGTACGATCGTCGCCGCGCATGGCCAGGTCAACACCGTTAAAAGTGCGAGCTTCCACCCCAATCAAACGATCAACGATCATCAAATCGGCGAAATCAAGAAGCTCTCAGAAAGCGTGGCGAAGCTGTGGCAGACGCTCTACGACAAACAGCGTGAAAACGTGTTGCAGTGGCCGACGTCACTGAGCAAATCGTTCCGCGATGCCGTTGAAAAAATGCAGTTTGACGAAGAGATTCCGCGGGAGCTGCGCGACAACTATCAAAACTACATTCAACAGCACTTCCCCGAATTGCCCAAACAAATTTCAGCGCGCCCGCTCGATTCGAGTGAAGCCGGCGGCGCGGGCGGCCCAGGCGAATACGCGCGTGCCCGCTACACCCCCGAATCCGGGCCGGGCGCCAATGGTGTGCCGGAAGACAACGACTACATCTGCGAGTGGCTCGACCAAAGCGTCATCCGCGATGAACTGAATTTTCCCAATCGGCCTTCCTCGCTGCGCATTTGGGTGACGCAAGAAGACTTGTGGGTAATGCACACGCTGCTCGACGTCATCGCGAAGACAAACGATGCCGCCCATGCTACGCGAAAATCGAACGCCGCAGTGAAGATCGTGTACTCGCTCGATATCGGCTCCCGGGCAGCCCAGTACAGCCGCAAACCGGGCCGGCTGATGGTCCCACCCGCCGCTGCCACGGCGGGGGGTCCCGAAGGACCGGGTCCCGGCGGTCCTCCGGTCGGAGGACGTCCCGGAATGGGTCCGGAGGGCGGCATGCCTCCCGGTGGCCCCGTTCCAGGCGGTGGCCCTGCCATGGGTGGTCCCGGCGCCAACGGCCAAATGACGTCCGCTCAAGAACAAAGCTATTTGCTCTCGGGTCGTTACCTCGACGACAAAGGCCAGCCAATCGCCATGGGTGGCGGTGGCGGCGACGCAACGACCCCCGCCCCGGCAACGCCCGATGCGGGCGGCGGATCATCTGTCGACATGAGTCAATTCGGTACCGGCTTCAAGCGCCTGCCGATTCGCATGGCCTTGGAAATGGATGCCCGTTGGCTTCCCCAGCTTATCACCATCTGTGCCAATGAGCCGTTGCGAATCGAAGTGCAAGAAGTGCGGATCAACCCGCCCGATATCGGCGGCGATGCGGCAGGCCGCGGCGGCTACGGCGGACCAAGCCCCGGCGGCGGTCTTGCCAACCTGTTTCCCGAACACACGGGCCTGCAGAGCTTTCCAGCTCAACCCCATGTAAAGAATATCGTCATCCAAGGCATCATTTACATCTTCAACAAACCGAATTTGAATATTCTCACCCCGCCGGCCGAATAAACAGCGGCGGCAGGCGGTTGATCGATTTACGCGTTCGATTTTCAAGGAGCACCAAATGGCAGGCAATCTGAAAGGGCAGGGAGGCATCAAGGGGCTATTGCTCCAGCATGGAGAAAAAGCCGCCATCGCCCTCGTCGGTTTCATCGCGCTGTGGCTCATCTACAAAACGACGACTCTCCCGCGCCTCGAAGAAAAATTCAAAGCAGCCAAGCTCCACAGCGAAATCACCGAAACATCCTCCGCCGTTCAGAACGCTCAATGGCCCGAACCGGGCAGTGAACAGGCGAGCGAAGTTCGGCCTTTCACGCCGATCACGGAAAAAGCAGATATTTCGGTTAATCCAGCCGCCTATAAGGTATCGGACACGGCTCTCAACCCGCGCGTTGTCGCGCCAACTATCCTCCGCACCGATCCAACGTTGCTGAACGCGACCGATGTTCGCGCCACGGGCGGCTCGGGGCTGTTCGCCTTCGTCGATGAAGCCATACGCAAAGCGCGTGAACAGAAACTCGCGCTTGAGGAACAGGAACGACAGAAAAAAGAAGCTGATAGGGCCGCCAAAGATGCAAAAGCGGGAGCAGAAGGCGGACCGGGCGCCGCCGGACGGCGCAAAACGGGTCCCGAAGGTAGTTCCAATGAACCGTACGATCCAGCCCACCCCAAGCGCCGCCGCCTGGAAGGAATGACCCGCGCGCTGGGCGTGCCGTTGCAAGGTGGCGAACGCATCGAGGCAGCCTACTGGGCGTGCGTCGTTGCGAAAGTGCCGATTCGCGAGCAGTTGAAGCTATACCAGGACGCTTTCGAAAAAGCCAAAGGCGGCTTTGATCCGGCTCGCGACTTCCCGCAATACAAAGGCTACTTCGTTCAGCGCGCCGAAGTCATTCCCGACAAGGAGCTCGAATGGAAAGCCGTGCCGGTGTACGACGGGCAGCACACGTCCGTCGTCAGTGACACGCCTTTGAATCGCGTAGCGATGGGCGGCGCCGTTATGGAGAAATTGCTCGCGAACGCTGCGAAGTTCTGGGCCGGCATGTCGCCGGACGTCATCGACCCGCGCTTCTCAGATTACATCTTAACCTTCCCCCTTCCCCCGCTGGTCGGCCGCGACTGGGGTCCAGAAGCAGACCATCCCGATATCCCGCTCCTCGCGAACACGCCTCCCTTGGAGCAAGAATTACCGCCCGAAGCAATTCCAGCCGGCGGTACCGAGAAACCTGCGGGCGCTGACAACGCCTTCGGGTCCGCTAATCCCAATGGCGCCACGTCCGGGCCGCCGATCGGCGGACGTCCGGGCGGATTCGCAATGGGACCTGGCTTTGGTCGCGGATCTATGTTGGGCGGTCCGCCGGTCGGCGGACGATCTGGACCCGGCATGCCACCGGGTGGAGGCGAAGGCCGCTCTTACGCCGCCGCAGGCCCAGGCGCAGGAAATGGCCGCAGTAGTCTTCCGAAGGGTGTCGACAACCTGCTGTTTCGCTTCTTCGATTTCACGGTCGAGCCCGGCAAGAAGTACAAGTATCGCGTCAAGCTCGTACTGTCCGATGCGAACTACAACGCTACAGATAACACGGTCGCTCCGGCCGTTCTTGATCGTCATCGACAGGAATCCCAAGCCGCCAGGACTAAAAATCCAACTGGAATTCGCCCGGATATTCGAATGGTCGAAAACTGGAGCGACCCTAGCCCCACGGTCGGCATTCCGCTTTCGGGCGGTGTGAAGCTCGTCGACGTCAAAGTGCCCTCGGCCGATAAAGTTAACGACGAACCCTCGGCCAACCTGCTGGTCAACTCGTTCGACGTTGACGCAACGGACAAGAACAATGCGATCCAGGCCGCGAACAAAAAAGACTTCCGCCGCGGTGGCGTCGCCAACATGACCGAAAAGGCCGACTACCTCGTCGATGGCGGGCTCGCAATCGACACGGACGACAACTTTAAATTCGTGACCGGCATGACGCTCGTCGATATCGACGGCGGCAAGAAACTCGCCAACAGTCAAACCAGTCCCGGTCGCGTGCTGATGATGGGGCCGGCCGGCGAGCTCTACGTTCATAACGAGCTCGATGACAAGCCGGCCGTCGATTACCACAAGGCGATCTTCGAGGAGCATCGCTCACCTGATGGTGGACCAGAGGGTCCCGGTGGGCGCGGCTCAAATAGAGGCCGTCCGTCGGGAAGACGATAAGTGCTGCGCGCCGCCGGCTCGTAAACGTCCACAATTTAGGCGTTTCTATAGTCTTCTCAGTGCTCGCTGCGCGCTCTTGCTAGCGCCTGCTGTATCGGCCCCGCCAAATTTGCCGCGGCACCTCGAAAGCGGTCTTGACCCGCATCTCCGCCCCCGGTAATTTCCCGCTCCTCATCTGCCAGGAACGAACTGCCCCAAGACTTTTCACCGGTTTCGGCATTGATGCGTCGAAGCCACGGGGTCACACAGCGGGTCGTTCCACTAATCCGAACTCGATGCGTTTTAGCACGGGCAATTGCACACCGCCAACATGTGAACGCGATGAGGACTGCGCTCCGAAAGAGCGCTACGTGTGGTAATGGTGCGATCCGTCGCTAGAAGGAGAAGCGAGTTGAGCGCGAAACGAACTCATACCGTCTTATTGGTCGCCCTTTCACAACTTATCGTCGTGGGCGCAACCCAAGCCTTGCGCGCCGCCGCGCCGCCAGACAGCTCGGGACAATCGTCTCAGGCGCCGGCCGCGCCGCAAAAGCCGCTCACTCGCGAGGAAGCCGATCAGCTGTTGCGCCAAGCGCATAGCGCGATCGAGCAAGGCCGGCTCGAGGAAGCCGAGAAGGCCCTCACGCGAGTCGAAAGCTCGCACGTGAACTTCTCAGTGTTCCACGTCGGCCCCACGACCGAATCCATCCGCCGTGAGCTGAGCCGCGCTCAACATGCGGCGCATGCGGCCAGCAAGGGCGGCTCGCAAACGGCAAACAGCAACCAAAGCCGTCTGCCTTTTGCGCGCAGTAACAATACGAACAAGGGAACTGAAGATCCGTTCGCAAGCCGCAACTTCGCCGCCAATGCGAAGACGGGTACGTCCGCCTCGAATGCTGACGCGGCTTCCATGCACAACCTCGGCGCAATTTCGTCGCCGGACGCCGATTCCGCGACGCCTTCGTCGAATGCGTATTCTCACTTGGATACGAGCGCGAAGCTCGCCTCGAATGAATCTTCGGCCCCCGGTTCAGATTCGCCCAACGGCCTGAAATACCCAGTCGCCAATGCGAGTGACAATCCGTTCCATCCCGCGTTAGCTGGCGCGAGCGCTTTGGATTCGCCCGCGCATAGCGATGCTTCCTCTTCGCCAGCCGCTCCCAAAGGCACGCCGAAGCAACAAGCTAAATCCAAACTAGCTGAAGCCCGTAAAGCACTCGAAGCCGGCGATCTCCAGAAGGCTGAACAGCTCACCAAAGCCGCCAACGCACTCGGCGTTCCTGAATCGGAATACCTTCCGAACGAAGATCGCCCCTCGGTCGTCGCTTGGGATATTGCTCGCGCGAAGCGAACCGCGCCGACTGCTTCGTCTGGCGCTTCGCCCAAGATCGAACGCCTACCGGCGACAGGCAATTCGCGTTACGAACCGGCCTCGCATGCTCAAGCCGATCTCGCATTGCCGCCTGGCGCGATTTCGAACGGAGCCACGCCGGCCGACTATCGTTCGAATGACGACAACGATAAGCGACTGCCGAATTTTGCCGGCGCACCCGCCGGATCAGCTCGCATCACCTCAGCGCCGTCGAATGCCGCGCCAGGTTCGCGCCACGGCGCTCCCTCCGAGCCGCCCATGCTGCAAGCTGGCGCCGAAGGCCCGCGGATGCTGGGTGCGGCTCCGATTGGCGGCGCCGACCCGTACCGCATAGCTGCCGCCGATGCGCCGCGCTCCGAAGACCTGCCACTGCCAGACACAGGCGGTCCGCCAGCCGACCAGCTTGCACCGCCAACGGCAGACGCCATACCGACTGCCAAGAGCGGCGCCTCGTTGATTGATTCCGCTGCCGCGAATCAGCGGGCCCTCGCCCAACAGCTTTCAGCAGAAGTCGGCAAGCGCCAGACTGAAGCGCAGAAACTTGCAGAGAAAGATCCTGAGCGTGCGATCGCCACACTGCATGAAGCGCAGACGCTCGTCAACGACTCGAAGCTCTCCGATGCCAACAAGAAAGAACTCTTGAGCCGTATTGAGATCACGCTCGGCAAAGCCGAACACTATCTGAAAGACCACAAGTCGGAAATCGACCTCGATAAAGCCAATCAGGCCGTGCTGAACGAACGCGATCGTGAGCACGACATGAAGCTCAAGAAGCAGCAGAAAATTGCGGAAATGGTCGACGAGTTCAACCGCCTTCGCGATGAGCAGCGCTTCGAGGAAATGGAATTGGTCGCTCGCCGGCTCAATGAGCTCGCCCCGGATGATCCGGTCTCGCAGCAAGTGTGGCTCAATGCCAAGTTCATTCGCCGCGAGATGATGAACCGTCAACTTGCGGACGACAAAGAAACTAGCATTTGGGAGCAGCTCAATGCGGTCGAAACTTCGGCCAAGAATCCAGTTGCCAAAGACGGCCAGGAAATGGTCCGCGACCAAAAGTACTGGAACGACTTCGTCAAAGACCGCAAGAGCTCGGCCGACCGTATTCAGCATCGCAATGAACGCGAACTGGAAATCGAACACAAGTTGCGCACCCCGGTTCTCTTGAAGTACCAGGAAACGCCGCTCAGCGAGGTCATGGCCAACCTGAGCGAGCTCACCGGTGTAAACATCCACCTCGATCCTCGCGGCCTGACGCAAGAAGGCGTCAACAGCGACACGCCCGTAACGATCAATCTCACGAAAGAGATTTCGCTCAAGAGCGCTCTCAACCTCATCCTCGAGCCGCTCCACTTGGGCTACGTCGTTAATGACGAAGTGCTCAAGATCACGAGCGAACAGCTTCGTGACGGCAAAATTTACGAGAAGGTCTATAACGTGGCCGACCTCGTGACGCCGATCCCGAACTTCGTGCCGAGCAATAACATCGGCTTGCAGGGTCTGATCAACGAATCCATGGCTGCCTCGAATCGCGGCAAGCCGGGCTTCGCGTCGACCAGCCCGACCGTGCTCGTCAACGACCGCAATCAAAAGCAGGTCGGCTCGAACGGCGATATTCTTGCACAGCAATTCAATGCCGCTCCGACCAACGGCATGTCCCCCTCGACCGTGCCGATCGGCGCCGGGCCGGGCGGCATGGGAGCTGGCGCCAACGCCGACTTCGACTCGCTCATCGACCTCATCACCTCGACCGTTTCGACCGACACCTGGGCCGAAAATGGCGGCGGTCAGGCCGAAATTCGGCCATTCCCCACGAACCTGAGCCTCGTCATCAGCCAGACACAGGCCGTGCACGAGGAAATTGCCGACCTCTTGCAACAGCTTCGCCGTCTGCAAGATTTGCAAGTCACGATCGAAGTCCGGTTCATCCGCTTGAACGATACGTTCTTCGAGCGGATCGGCGTCGACTTCCAGATGAACATCAAAGACAACGGTGTCTCCGCGGCCAACCAAGCTCAATTCCAGCCTGCCAATCCGGAAGGCAAGAGCAACACGGTTGGCTTGTTGCCGCCGGCCGGGACCAACTCGTTCCCGAACTTCACCGCGGATCTTGATGTTCCGTTCCGCCAGGGCAGCTTTAACCTCGCGACGCCGCCGGCGTTCGCTGGGTTCGATCCCAACGGTGCCGCGAACTTCGGCTTCGCGATTTTGAGCGACATCCAGGCCTACTTCCTGATTCAAGCTGCTCAAGGTGATAACCGCACGAACATTCTCAACGCCCCGAAGGTAACCTTGTTCAACGGCCAGCAGGCGTTCGTTGCCGATGCCACGCAACGTCCGTTCGTTGTCGGTGTTATTCCGGTCGTCGGTGAATTCGCGTCCGCCTCGCAACCGGTCATTGTCGTGCTCAACGAAGGCACCATGATGACGATCCAGGCGGTCGTTTCCGAAGACAGGCGGTACGTCCGCATGACGATCGTGCCGTTCTTCACACAGATCGGTAACGTCGACACATTCACCTTCGAAGGATCGTCGTCTTCGACGAGTGCCAGCAGCACGACCGACGCCAACAACGACGGCAAGAACGAAAAGAACGATAACAGTAATTCCAACAACAACACCGGCGTTACGGTGCAGTTGCCTTCATTCTCCTTCGTGTCGGTAGTCACCACAGTAAGCGTGCCTGACGGCGGCACCGTGCTCCTTGGCGGCATCAAGCGGCTGTCTGAAGGTCGCAGCGAGTATGGCGTGCCACTGTTGTCGAAGATTCCGTATATCAACCGGCTGTTCCGCAACGTAGGCATCGGCCGCTCGACCGATAGCCTGATGATGATGGTCACGCCACGCATCATCATCCAGGAAGAGGAAGAGGAGCGCCTCGGCGCCTCGACAACCGCCACACCATAGCTTAGCGTGGTAGTAACTAAACATGGCCAATCGCAAGCGGTCGGATGATCGCTTGCGGTTTGCTTTTTATTGCTAAGGCTATGCCATCTATTTCTCGCCGCTGGATCGCCATCGGAGCGCTGCTCGGAGCGCTGGGCGTCGCGCTGGGCGCGTACGGCGCTCACGGGCTCAGCGATTTGCTTGAAAAGCGCCTCGGGCACTCGGGCGACGATCTTCACTACCGCATCGCAATCTCCGAGACGGCCGTGCGTTACCAGATGTACCACGCCGTGGCGATCTGCTTTATTGGCCTGGCGCTCGACCGTCGCGATTCGGCCTGGTGGCGCTTCGCGGCTTGGGCCTTCTTGGTCGGCGTCATCATCTTTTGCGGCCTGTTGAAAGTGCTCGCGTTCGCCGACCCGAAATGGAATTGGCTTGGTGCTATTGTCCCGCTCGGTGGGCTGTCGATGATTGCCGGCTGGTTGGCGGTTGCTATCGGCGCACTTCGCAAATAGCGATGCGGCGTCAGTAAGGTTTCTGCAACCGCTACAGCCCGACCTCCCCGTTTGTGTGGCAGAATTGTTCGGGGATTCTATCGTGCGCGAGGCCCCGAGGTTGCCGATTTTGCTCAGGTGGTTTCGATCGAGCCCCCTGTCTCTTCCAACGGCTGGACCATGACTCGTATCTCGGTTGGTCTTTCTGGCTCCGACCAACGATATGTCCAGAGCTTCCAGCGGAACTCGGACCGCACGCAGACTTCGATCGAGCGGCTTTCGACCGGAAAGCGCATCAATCACCCCGATGACGACCCACCCGGATTCGTCGCCGCCGAGGGACTGCGGGGCGAGCTGATTGACATCAACGCCAAGCTTAAGGGACTGCAGAGTCAGAAGATTCAAAGCGAAACCAAGCAGTCGGGCTTGATGGA
>DATBAY010000465.1:0-11162 GCA_036271295.1 Lacipirellulaceae bacterium
CGAGGAGCAGATGGGCGTCAAGCTGATCGACCGCTCGAAGCGCCCGTTCGTGCTCACGGCTGAAGGCAAACGCTTTCACGAAGGAGCGCGGGTCATTGTGCAGCGCTACGACGACTTGGAGCGCGAAGTGCGTGCCTTGCACGAAGCAGCAGTTGCGCGGCTTACGATTGCGTCGATCTATTCCGTCGGGCTCGCTCACATGAGCGGCTGCATGCGCGAATTCTTGGGTGCCCACCCGAAGGCGGACGTGCGATTGGAGTATGTGCACCCGCATCGCGTATATGAGGAGGTTGATCAAGGGCAGGCTGATTTAGGTTTGGTGAGCTACCCCGAGGAATCGGCGAGTCTCGCGGCTATGCCCTGGCGCACTGAGCCGATGGTGCTCGTTTGTTATCCCCAGCATACGTTGACGAAACGTCGTACAGCGAGCCTCGGCGATCTTAGTGGCGAAGCTTTTGTGGCTTTTCAATCGGGGCTCAAGATTCGAGAAGAGATTGATCGAGCGCTCGCGCTCCATAAGGTGCATCTGAGGATCGCTTTGGAGTTCGACAATATCGAAACGATCAAGCGGGCGATCGAAATTGGCGCCGGCATTAGCTTATTGCCCGAACCGACGATCCAGCGAGAAATCGAGTCGGGTTCTTTGGTGCAAATTCGACTGGAAGGAATCGCGCTCGAGCGAACCTTAGGCATTATTCATCGTCGTGATAGGAAGCTTAACGAAACGGCCCAGCAGTTCATCAGGTTACTGCAGTCGCAGAGTTCGGCCCGCGAGCCGGAGGTGGTGCTCGCCGAATCGGTCAGAACGGAAGGGGACGGCTTTACGACGAAGCCGCGTCTCAAAACAGCTGCCGTAGCGCAACTGTAACCGGCGCGTCATTTTTAAGGACGCCATAGCAGGGCGGAAATAGATGGAAGAACACAGCAAGAAACATGTTGAATTCGGTTTGCCGCCGAAGCAGGGATTGTACGACCCGGCGTTCGAACACGATTCGTGCGGCGTCGGTTTTGTTGCGCACATCAAGGGAAAACGCAGCCATCAAATCCTGATCGATGCGGAAGAAGTGCTGCGCAATATGGATCACCGCGGCGCCTGCGGCTGCGAGGCAAACACGGGCGACGGGGCTGGCATCCTTACGGCGCTGCCGCATGAGTTTCTGCAGCGCGTGGTGAAGCAAGAGCTCAATGCAATGCTGCCGGCGCCGGGGCAATTCGCGGCGGGTGTTGTGTTTTTGCCGCGCGATCCGAACGAGCGGCAGAAATGCAAAGACGTCGTTGCCGAAATTGTTGCCGCGCAAGGACAGCAGCTTGTGGGCTGGCGTTTGGTGCCGACGCGATCGGGCAAGGCGGATATCGGTCCGAGCGCAAAGGCCGGTGAGCCGCAGATCGAGCAACTCGTGATTGCGGCCGGCAAAAAGCTCACCGGCGATGCGTTTGAGCGGCAGCTTTATTTGATTCGCAAGCAGGCCAGTCGTCGGCTGCGCGGCGATGTATCGATGGCGCAAGCCAAGATGTTTTACATCTGTTCGCTGTCGACGAAAGTGATCATCTACAAGGGTATGCTCACGACCGAGCAGCTCTTCAAGTATTTCCCGGACCTTGCGGCGCCGGATTACACCAGTCATTTGGCGATGGTCCACTCGCGGTTTTCGACCAACACGTTTCCGTCGTGGGACCGCGCCCAGCCGCTGCGGTTCATGAGCCACAACGGCGAAATCAACACGCTGCGCGGCAACATGAACTGGATGCAAGCTCGGCAGGGTATTGCAGATAGCAAGCTGTTCGGCAAGGATCTGGCGAAGCTGTTTCCGGTCGCTGAGCCCGATTGCAGTGACTCTGGCACGTTCGACAACGTGCTGGAATTTCTGCTCATGAACGGCCGATCGCTGCAAGAATCGGTCATGATGATGGTGCCCGAGGCGTGGCAGAACCACGAATCGATGGCGGACGACAAGCGGGCTTTTTACGAGTATCACTCGTGCCTCATGGAGCCGTGGGACGGCCCCGCGTCCATTGCGTTTACCGATGGCAAATACATCGGCGCGGTGCTCGACCGAAACGGGCTGCGGCCATCTCGGTATTACATCACGCACGATGATCGCGTGATCATGGCGAGCGAAGTTGGCGTGCTGCGCATCGAGCCGCAGAACATCAAAGTCAAGGGCCGCTTGCAACCAGGCCGCATGTTCCTGGTCGATTTCGAACAAGGCCGACTAATTCCCGATGACGAAATGAAGCGCGATTTCGCGACTCGCCGACCGTACAAGGAATGGCTCAGCAATCAACGAATTGATCTCAACGAGCTTGAAATCGACAAAGAGCCGCACGGCTTCGATCCTAAAACGTTGATCGAACGCATGCAGGCGTTCGGGTACACGGTCGAAACGATGCAGTTCATGCTGTTGCCGCTGGTGCGCGAACTGCGCGACCCGGTCGGCTCGATGGGGAACGACTCGGCACTGGCGTGCCTTTCCGACAAGCCGCGGATGCTCTACGACTACTTCAAGCAGCTTTTCGCGCAAGTGACGAATCCCTCGATCGATTCGATCCGCGAAGAAGTCATCATGTCGCTCGAGTGTTACATCGGGCCAGAGCGCAATTTGTTGGAATCGACCGAAGAGCACGCACACCGGCTGCGAATCCCGCACCCGATTTTGTCGAACGAGCAGCTCGCCGCGCTTAAGCACATGAACCACCGCGGCTGGCGGACGAAGACCATCGATATCACGTGGCAACGCAGTGATAAGCACGCCGGTTTGACGGCGGCGCTCGATCGCGTTTGCCAAGAGGCGGAAGCGGCGCTCGATGAAGGTTACGCCTTGGTCGTGCTTTCCGATCGCGCCGTAAGCCGCGATCGTGTGCCGCTCAGTTCGCTGCTCGCGGTCGGCGCCGTCCATCATCATTTAGTGCGCAAAGCGAAGCGCACGCGAATCGGCATCGTCATCGAATCGGGTGAAGCGCGCGAGGTGCATCACCACTGCTTACTTGTCGGCTTCGGGGCAGATGCGATTAATCCTTACCTGGCGTTCGAATCTCTGTGGCATTCGCGCCGCGAGGGTTTGCTTCAACGGCCGGAAGGATCGGACAGGTCGGAGCACAGCGGCGAAGGCAAAGCACATCCGGTGATCGACGCCGTTTCGAACGGTGAAGAATATGACCCAGTGACCAAAGAAGACCATGACCTCGTTTACGCTTATCGCAAAGGCGTCGCCAAGGGCATGCTTAAGGTGATGGCAAAGATGGGCATTTCGACGCTGCAGAGCTACAAAGGCGCCCAGATTTTTGAAGCCGTGGGATTGAAGGATGATGTGATCGACCGCTGCTTTGCGGGCACCGCGAGTCGAATCCAGGGCGTCGATTTCAAGGTGCTGGCCGAGGAAGCGTTGCGTCGGCATGGGCTCGGATATCCCGAGCAGGGTGGCGATCGGCTGCCCGTGCTGCCGAATCCAGGTGAGTTCCATTGGCGGGCTGATGGTGAACGCCACATGTGGGATCCGTCCGCGATTTCCGATTTGCAGGTTGCCGCGCGCAACAACAGTGTCGACGCTTACCGTCGCTTTGCCGATCACGCGAACCGCGACGCTCAAACGCGCTGCGCGCTCCGCGGGTTGTTGCAATTGAAGCCCGGCGCAAACGGTGGGCCAATCCCAATTGAAGAAGTCATGTCGGCGAAGGACATCGTGAAGCGGTTCTGCACCGGCGCAATGAGCTTCGGCTCGATTTCCGCTGACGCGCATGAAACCCTCGCCATTGCGATGAACCGCCTGGGCGGCAAGAGCAACACAGGCGAAGGTGGCGAAGATCCGGAACGATTCAAGCCGCTGCCGAACGGTGACTCGAAACGGTCGGCAATCAAGCAAGTGGCGTCGGGCCGGTTCGGCGTGACGATTTGGTACCTGGCGAACGCCGACGAGTTGCAAATAAAAATCTCACAGGGGGCGAAGCCAGGGGAGGGCGGTGAGCTTCCGGGTCGCAAGGTCGACGCGAATATCGCCCGCATTCGCTCCTCCACACCGGGCGGTGGTTTGATCAGTCCGCCGCCGCACCACGATATCTATTCGATCGAGGATCTCAAGCAACTGATCCACGACCTCAAGAACAGCAATCCATCGGCGCGCGTCAGCGTGAAGCTGGTTTCGGAAGTGGGTGTGGGAACGATCGCGGCCGGCGTGGCGAAGGGCTTTGCCGACCATATCCTCATTTCCGGTGATACGGGCGGCACGGGCGCTTCGCCGCTCACGAGCATCAAACACGCCGGCTTGCCCTGGGAACTTGGCATCGCGGAAACGCACCAAACGCTAGTGCTCAACGACCTGCGAAGCCGCGTTGTGCTGCAAACCGACGGTGGCCTCAAAACTGGCCGCGATGTCGTTATGGCCGCGATCCTTGGCGCTGAGGAATTCGGCTTCGCCACCGCGCCGCTGATCACACTTGGCTGCATCATGATGCGGAAGTGCCATCTCAACACGTGCCCGGTCGGCGTCGCTACTCAGGATCCGGTGCTGCGGAAGAAATTCGCCGGCAAGCCGGAGCACGTCGTCAATTACTTGTTCATGGTCGCGGAGGACGCGCGCAAGCACATGGCCGAGCTTGGTTTCCGCACGATCGAAGAAATGGTCGGCCGCGTCGATTGCCTGGAAACGAACGCCGCAATCCAGCATTGGAAGGCCGACGGGCTCGATCTCACGGGGTTGCTCTCGCCGGTCAAGAAGCCGCACGATGGCGTCGGTACGTATTGCCAAAAGGGACAGGATCACGGGCTCGACCTATCGCTCGATCGCACGAAGCTGCTGGGGCTCGCGAAGCCCGCGCTCGAGCACGGGAAACAGGTGCGTGCCGAGCTCGACATCGTGAACACCAATCGCACGGTCGGTACGATTCTGAGCCACGAGATCGCGAAGAAGTGGGGTGAGCATTGTCTGCCTGATGGGACGATCCATTTTAAGTTCACCGGCTCAGCCGGCCAAAGCTTCGGAGCGTTCTTGGCGAGCGGCGTTACGCTGGAACTCGTCGGCGATGCGAACGATTACGTTGGGAAGGGACTCTCCGGCGGCCGAGTGATTATTTATCCGCCGACCGATTCGAGTTTCGTAGCCGAGGACAACATCATCATCGGCAACGTCGCGCTTTACGGCTCGACAAGCGGCGAAGCATTCTTCCGCGGGCGGGCTGCCGAGCGATTTGCGGTTCGCAACAGTGGCGCGCATGCAGTGATCGAAGGCGTTGGTGACCATGGCTGCGAATACATGACGGGTGGCCGGGTCGTCATCCTCGGGCCCACGGGCCGCAATTTCGCAGCTGGCATGAGCGGCGGCATTGCGTACGTGTGGGATCCGAACGAAACGCTACTCGCCAGTTGCAACCTCGGTATGGTCGAGCTTGAGAAAGTGGAAGCCGACGAAGACATCGTGGAACTTCGCAACCTTATCGAGCGGCACCGGGACTTTACCGGTTCTGCAATTGCCGACGAAATCCTTGGCCGCTGGGAGAAATCGTTGCCGTGTTTCGCGAAGGTGATGCCAACCGACTACAAGCGCGTGTTGGAAGAACAGAAAGTTCGCGCGCTGCGTTCCGAACCAGCTGTTGCCTAAGCCTCAAGTAAAACGGAGTTGGCAATGCCGATTCAACAAGCAGCCGTCGATCATTTTCACGCCAAACTAGACCATGAAACCGATGCTTGGGACTTGCGCGCAATGTTGTGCGGGCGCAGCGATGTGGTCGTTGTTGATGCTCGCAGCGAGGCCGCTTTTGCGCAGGAGCACATTCCGCAAGCGATAAGTTTTCCGCATGGGCGAATGAACGCGGCTTCGACCGCGCATTTAGACCGTGCGGTTGTCTATGTCACATACTGCGATGGCATCGGCTGCAATGCGTCGACCAAAGGCGCATTGAAGCTGGCGGAGTTGGGATTTGAAGTGATGGAATTAATGGGCGGAATCGAATGGTGGAAACGCGACGGCTATCCGACCGAGAGCGTATCGGTTGAACTGAAACTGTCCTGAATTCGGGAAGGGACGATCATTTAGGCAATGGGTAAACCTACAGGCTTTAAAGAATTTGAACGACAGGCAGTGCCGTACCGCGATCCGCTGGAGCGGGTGAAGGATTTTTTAGAAATCTAC
Organism: Lacipirellulaceae bacterium; assembly: GCA_036271295.1. Classification (GTDB taxonomy): domain Bacteria; phylum Planctomycetota; class Planctomycetia; order Pirellulales; family Lacipirellulaceae; genus JABDGM01. The sequence goes on from DATBAY010000465.1 coordinate 6,123, forward strand.
ACCGCGCCGGCCGATGTCCACTTGCGCACCCAGGGCGCGCGGTGCATGGATTGCGGCGTGCCGTTCTGCCAAAGCGATTCGGGCTGCCCGATCGACAACCTCATTCCGGAGTGGAACGATCTCGTATACCAAGGCCGCTGGAAAGATGCACTCGATCGGCTTCACAAGACGAACAATTTTCCAGAGTTCACCGGCCGCGCGTGCCCCGCGCCATGCGAAGGGGCTTGCGTGCTCGGTATCATCGAGCCGCCGGTCACGATCAAAAACATTGAAAATGCGATCATCGACCGCGGCTTCGCGGAAGGTTGGGTGGTGCCTCAACCGCCGACCCAGCGCACGGGCAAGCACGTCGCGATTGTCGGCAGCGGCCCGGCGGGCCTCGCCGCCGCGGCGCAGCTCAACAAAGTTGGCCACTCGGTTACGGTATATGAGCGAGCCGATCGCATCGGTGGTCTCCTTATGTACGGCATCCCCAACATGAAGCTCGACAAGGGCGTCGTACAACGCCGGGTCGATTTGTTGGCCGCTGAAGGTGTGAATTTCGTCACCTGCGCTCATGTTGGCCGGAAAGAAGATTTTGTCGCCGGCCACATGACGCAAATCATGCAAGATCGTGGCTGCCCCGTAAAGTTCATCGATCCGCAGCAGCTCATCAGCGATAACGATGCGGTATTGCTCGCCACCGGCGCAACGAAATCGTTCGACCCCACCGGTCGCTGCCCAGGCCGCGAACTCGCGGGCATTCATCTGGCGATGGATTTCCTCACGCGCAATACGAAGAGCCTGTTGGATAACTCGCTCCGCAACGGCGATTACCTCTCGGCCAACGATCTCGACGTCGTCGTCATCGGCGGCGGCGATACGGGCGCCGACTGCATCGGCACGTCGCTCCGCCACGGCTGTCGCAGCGTGGTGAACTTCGAATTGCTCGATCAGCCGCCTGAGAATCGCGCCGGCAACAATCCCTGGCCCGAGTGGCCGCGGATTTATCGCGTCGATTACTCGCACGCCGAAACCAAAGCCAAGCTGGGCGCCGATCCACGCGAATACAACATTCTCACGAAGGAATTTGTCGGTGAGGACGGCCGTTTGACCGGCGTCAAAACGGCGCAAGTGGATTGGTCCAAGCCAGGCGAGAAAGCCCCGTTTACCGAAGTGCCCGGCACCGAAAAAGTTTGGCCCGCCGATTTGGTGCTGCTCGCCACGGGTTTCGTCGGCCCAGAACTCGCCGTTGGTGAAATGCTCGGCGTCGAATCGCAGCGTCCGCGCGGTAACTGGGAAACGTTCAAAGCCGAGCATGGCAAGTTCACAACGAACGTCCCTGCAGTATTCGCTGCAGGTGACTGCCGGCGCGGGCAATCCCTGGTTGTATGGGCGATCAATGAAGGGCGGGGCGCCGCTCGATCAATCGACGAATTCTTAATGGGGAGCAGCACCCTGCCAGCGCCCGGAATAACACAGGGCATGCTCGCCAGCGTATAACGCCGACAAGCATGCCCTGCGATTGGCGCAAGTCGCGAACGACTATGCAATGATTCAATTGTAGGTTTCGTTACCGGCCAAGCATTTTGGCAACGATAAAGATTAAGATCGCCCCACCGAGTCCCCCGCCCATAAGCAGATAGAGCAGCGAATAACCAGCGGCAGCGACCAACATCGGGGCGAAAAGCATCGCAGACATGACTAACTCCTTGAAAGGGTAATGGCCAGGAGTTACCCAGCCGATTAGGCGGACGCTGTAACCAGTTCTGCGTCGCGCGCTGTCGTAAAAACCATGACCAGGAGAAAAGCAAAACGCGTGCCATCAGCTACGTCACTGAAATTCGGCCGATCTGCGCGTTAGGCGACGAACTCGACGCCAAGCCGTCCGCTACTCAGTCAAAATCTGGTCGTTTTGAAACCAGCACTTGCTCGACGCCGCTCATGACCCGGTTCCGCGATAACTGGCAAATATACGGCCGGCCTTCATCGCGGCGATTATGTTCGCGATCGCGGCCGCCCAGTACGGTTGGTTGCACCAGTGGAAACGCCTCTTGGTCCCGATAGCGTGCGCTGCCTTTGGCTTCGCATGCGCCGCGGCGAGCGAAGAAGTTGCCGATTGGACCGCCCGGTACGGTTGGACGTACGAAAGCTTTTGGACTTACCCACCAACGTGGATTCGGTTTCTCGGCTTCGGCTTACGTATATACGCTGACATCTTTGGATTTCGACGGTAAAGCCGTCGTCAATCAGCCTGAACACCGGGGATGATTGACTTCGTTGGCGTACGCGGCGTGTTATCGTGAACCAGTATTCCTTCTTTGCCGACGAAGTACGTGCTGTAATCTGCGACAACCAGATTGTATGCCTTCGCATCGGGACAGGTGTCGACTGAGCGAACCGTTGCCGGTCCCGAGAGGCCGTGGATCTTTGCGTCGTCGCCGAGCTGCTTCGCCATTCGCCAGCCCGAGCCAGGTACCCAAAATAGATGCCCCTTGGTCGTAAATATCTCGTCATTCTCGAGGGTGAGATGAACGATCGGGCTAGGCGGTCGAACAGTTCGTTCGATGACCGGTTTAAACGTCAAAGCGCCGGATTCGACGTCCTGGGCCAGCACAAAGTCGCCAAGTTGGATGTTTTCGATCGATCTTAGGCCAGTCTTGGTCCACACGGGCGTTCCCGCCACAAAGCAAGACATGTTGAAAGTCAGATCGCAATTTCCGTTCGTGCGTGCTTCGGAGTCCTTCTTCACAGGATGTTCTTTTTCGTAGTATTCATTTTCATTCCGCCACCAATCCCACCATCCCTTGGCCGATTTCGGCTCGTGCTGAGTCGTCGATTCCAACACCGGCATGATACGAGAGTTGATAACGTCGCTAATTTCATTCGCACCGTCGACGTAGGATGCCAATCCAGCAGCTGATTGGGCGGCGGCGGCGCGGCTCCGGGCTAGCGAAGGCACGCTTTTTCGCCGCGCCTCGGTCGCTGCCAGATTCACATCGAGAACGTGCCTCCTAAGCGCATAGCTCATCACAGGTGGTGGATTGCGCGTAATCGTTTGGCTCCCATCGTACTGCCAGTCCGCAGTCGCGCCTTCTCTGTAAAGCGATTGCCGGTAGTGCATCGTGCCGTCGGGATCGGTTGCAAATTCGTACGAAAAGTCCATTGGCATGGACAAACCGCCGAGCAGCTGCGGAATGTAATCGTAGCGGTCACGCGATTTCAATTTTTCAATCGCGGCCTTCCGTGTTTTCTCGCTGGCACCCCACACTGCATAACGGATCAGCGAATCGGTCGCTGCTTGCGCCGAGTCATTGGCTAGTGCGTCGAGAAACGCATTAGCCATCTGCGCACACGCTTCCGCAGAGGACGTGTCGAGCGCATCGTGACCCAGCGTTACGTCTTCCATCGTGGGAATGCTATCGAGCCCCTTAATTCCTCGGATCTCCGCCAGGGCGGCGTCATGCGCCTGAAGGTCGCGTCCAAAAACAGCGCGCCGCCACTTTGCGACGATCGGATCCCAATGCTTCGTCGCCTCTTTCATCGCTTGAGCACGTTGCTTTTCCTCATTCAATGCGGTGCGGTTGATGAGCCGGCCACCACTCAGTAGCAAATCCTCAGCGCGCCGAGCTTCCCTATTGCGAGGGTCCAGCGTTAAGACCAGCGACCAGTGGAGATCGGCTTCGTCGTCGAGCTGATTGTCACGACACCAGCGAGCGAGCGCGATTTGTTCGCGGACGTTCCGACCCGCGATATCTCGCCGACGAAAGTATTCGGTTTGCCTCGGATCAGTCGTCGCCCGTTGCTGTGCTTGGCGGACGGACATCCACTTTCCAGCTTGTTGTACTTGTCCCAGCTGCCAGTGGGCGAGTTCCCCATCGGGATCCGCTTTAACCGCACTCTCTAAAATCTGTTGGGCACGTGCGGGGTCGCCATTTACTTCCGCCGAGGCTGCCTCGCGGACCAATCGATCCGATTCCGACTTCGAAGTATCTACCGCGACACAAACATTCGCCGCGCTAAGGGCCGCAACGCACCACACGGCGAGGCAAATCGCAAACCGGGGAAAACTGGCGCACCCGCACAACGAGCGAGCAAAATCAGAAGCGATCATGGCACGTTCCCCCGGCTGTTGGAGCCTATTTCCGTTTAACCGCACCTATATTCTGCATTCTCCGCCTGAACTATTCCTAAATTCAAGTGCCTCGCCCGCAACTATCCGAATTCGCAATCTCTCTTGACTCTGGGTGGGCGAATGGGGTGCAATGACGGAAAGGAAGGGCGACCGGGCGTCAGATTTGCATGTCCGCACGCCGGCATTTATGGAGGAACGATGAATACTACCCAATCCACCATCTCGAAAGATGAGATCACCCGCCGGGCCTACGAGATTTGGCAGTCCCGCGGTTGCCCGCCCGGTGACGGATCGGAAGACTGGCGCACCGCTGAAGACGAATTGACGGCCATGCGGATTGGCCGCAACGGTTCAACCCAAATACGAATGCAGACCTGGTGGGAGCGGATGCGCGACAAGATCGTCGGCAACGCCTAGCCTGACCTTAGCGAAGCGAACGCGAACGTTCCGCAACCCGGCTCGACGTTGCCGGGCCGACCGCCACGCCCACCCAGCCATCTTCGAGCACGAGCTGCGTGATCATGAGGCCATCGAGGTGCAGATCGGGCTGATCGCCGAGATGGACGAGCGTGAACTTTCGATCTGGCGCTAGTACGGTTTCGAAGATATTATGCAGGCGTGCGCGTTCACTGGCGCTAACTTGGCCTTCGATACCCAATGCACCGTCGCGAGCCAGTATTGCATTGAGCCCATCGACCGAAGGGGTGTAGAAGCCGTGCACCGTGACGTTTGGCATGTCCTCGCCATCGAGCTGCACATTTTCAAACGCGATCGCGAGTTCAAACCGGCCGTCCTTGATATGGATCTGCACGGCGTTCTGCGGAACAAACTGAAAGACAGTGTCGCGGCGAATCTCTTGTGGTTCTTTCTTCGCAAGGCTGGGAAACCGATCTCGCATTTTCTGCTGCAATTCGGCGCCCGTGAGG
>DATBAY010000466.1:0-1611 GCA_036271295.1 Lacipirellulaceae bacterium
GCTTAGTCTGTTAGACCGGGGGGATGTCGCGCAAAGGCTGATGAGCCAAAGGTTTGCGCTTTGAAACCAGTCTGTGTTTTGTTCGATTATTCGTCGGAAATGAATCGCGTTTCTGCACCAGTTTTCTTCCTCGTCCCTCAAAAGTATTACAGCTATCACTATCTCGGGGGATGAACATGTGCGTGCCTAAACGAAATCGATTGTCAGTTGGACGTACTCAGGTTCTTCGCGTTCGCAATCAAGATTCGACAATGACAGACCGAGCAACCGTACATGCTTGTCTACTGCTTGCGTGGCACTGAGCAGCTCCAGCCCGACTCGCACCATCTCGCCTTTGTCGTGAATCGACTCGGTGAATGTGCGGCTGCGTGTCACTTGCTGATAATCAGCGTATTTCACTTTCAACGTCAGCGTGCGTCCCGATGTGCCGGTGCTTTCGACGCGCTCCTTCAGCGTCTGCGCAATTTCGTCCAGCGCGTTGACGAACTCATAACGTTCGATCAGATCTTCGGCGAAACTTTCCTCTGCGCCGATCGATTTGCGAATGCGATCGGCGACTACGGGGCGATCGTCCAGCCCGCGGACAATGTGAAAATAGAAGCTGCCGGTCTTGCCGAACTTCTTGATCAAGTCGATCTCCGACCATTTCTTCAGATCTGCGCCCGTGTAGACGCCCGCGTTGCGCATCTTCTCAGCGGTCATTTTACCGATGCCGTAAAACTTTTCGATTGGCAAAGTTTCAGTAAACGACTCGGCCTGGTCCGGCGGAATCAGGAACAGCCCATCCGGTTTGTTGATCGCCGAAGCTGTCTTGGCGAGAAACTTATTGATCGAAATTCCCGCCGACGCTGTCAGGTCCGTTCGCTCGAAGATGCGCTGCTTAAGCTCTTTCGCCAGCAACGTCGCCGATGTGAATCCACGCTTGTTCTGAGTCACATCCAAATACGCTTCGTCAAGGGACAACGGTTCAACCAGATCGGTGTAGTCGTTGAAGATTTCGTGAATCTGCTCCGAAACCGCGCGATAAGCGTCAAACCTCGGTCGCACAAAAATCAAATGCGGGCATCGCGCGATCGCTGTGCGTGACGGCATGGCTGAATGAACGCCGAACCGGCGCGCCTCATAACTGGCCGCCGCCACCACGCCGCGCTGGTCCGGCGAGCCGCCCACCACCAGCGCCTTGCCGCGGTACTCTGGGTTGTCGCGCTGTTCGACCGACGCGTAGAACGCATCCATATCCACATGAATTATCTTGCGAATTTGTATTAATGTGCTCCGTCGGTGCCGTCCCTGCGATCAGAACAATTGTACTGATCCCTGCGTAAAACCGCATTTATTTTCCGGCTTTTTCTATTCGATCAACCGTCGGGAGCGTGGGCGGCGAAGCGCACTGTTTCAACCATGCGCATAAAGAAGACGAGCATAAGCGCGACGACTTCGATGGGAAATGCGAATTCGCGCTTGACCAAGAATAGAAGGAAGTAAGCGTTGATGCAGAGCCAATGCATTCGCGTAATCGAGTGCACGCGCCATTCCATGTGCTCGCGCCATTCCATGCAATAGACGACGAGCGCAGCCATCGCCAGCACGCTGAGATCGTAAAACGGCAGG
>DATBAY010000467.1:0-3744 GCA_036271295.1 Lacipirellulaceae bacterium
CGCTCTGGGCCGGCTTAGACTGTTATCCGACCGGCTCCATCCGGAGTTGTTGGACTTCATTGCTGGGAAGCGAGAATACTATGCAACTAAAACCTGCCCTCCGCTCGATGTGCGCATACGCCCTGCTGGCAGGATTGATCCCTGCGAGCGTAAGCTTTGCAACTCAGCCCAACGATGCACCCCCGGATCCTTTCCCTGTCATCGATCAGGATCACTCGGAGCTCATTTCGCCAATCGTGATTTCGACCAAGGTAGCTTCAGGGGTTCAAGAGGACATCGAGAAGGTCAGTGGCATTTTCTCAGCAGCTAAAAAACGACTAAGCAACCTCTCGACGACGCTTTCTGTTGAGCCCCGCACCCTCGGCGTCGGATTGCTGTCAAAATCGCAGCTGTTTCAGAAAATTGCCGGCGTCAACGTAAAAGAAAACACAACGTTGTTTTGCTACTGCAAATTACACGGTGAGGTCGATCAAAATGGCGAAGCTTTGCTCTACCTGGATGGCTGGGAGGAGCCGATCAAGCGCACCGAATTGGAAGACCACTTAAAGGCGCGGGGCGCGCGCTTAACAATCTTAGTGACGGATTCTTGTTCGGCCGCCGCGATCCCTCAACCGAAGTTTTTCGGCGCGGCAGCTCAAACTAAGTTCCCCTTGCAATTATTTCTGGATCTGTTCGTCAACTCGAAAGGCTTCGTGAGCACAAACTCTTCCAGCAGCACGGTGGATGGCCAAAACGTGTACGAGCGAGCCTGGATGGACGCCGACGGCGCGCTTTTCACGCGTGCGTTCTGTGGTTTCTTTGAGGAGCGTCATCCCGATGCCATCAAAGACCTCTATGAGAAAATCGACAAGAACCATAACAGCCGATTCTCCTGGCAAGAATTCTTTCCCGTCGTGGCCGCGAATACAGACGACACATTTCAAGTATTCCGGTCCACGATTTTATCCAAGGGCCTGACACCAGCGCACGCGCCAGCCCTCAGCGTCAAAGCCGACGTCCAGAACCAATCGCATCAGACTCCCAGGCCATTCGCCGCCTTGCCTGATCTACCGTAATGAGCGAGTACCATGACGCAAAAACAACTTCTTTTCGTGATCTTCGTAAACTCGATTTGGATGTCGACTGCCGCCGGCCAAAACGGCGATCTAAAGACACTCAACACGAATAATCCGAAGGTGCGTATCGCGCGATTTCATTCATTCCAAATATTTACCGGCTTCGGGCCGAATGTTCTTGATCAAAACGTAGGCGCGATAAAGACATTGCGCGCCGCCATTAATGAAGATTTCTATGAAGAGTTTCCAAACCTCCCGCGGCTCGTTCACGTCATGCCGAATTCGGACGAGCCCATCTCCGCCGCAGATTTCACTTGGGCCGAATTTCAATCGCAATTGACGGCAGCCTCGCAGCAACTCGAGCAAAACGATGTCCTTTTCGTATACCTTCTAGCCCACGGCACCTGGGATTCCGAAGGCCTCAAAATTCACTTCTCGGGCGACCTTGTCCCCCGTCGGCAAATTGCTTCCCAACTCAAAACAATTCAATCACAACGCCACCTGCGGTTGGTCGTTTTCATGACGGATAATTGCTCCGAAGAAACAACCGCCTCCATTGAGTCCAGTGCGACGCCAACCCATGTCGCGGGTGTTTGGAGAGCGCTCTACTTCGGCCACCACGGGTTTCTTGATCTCGTATCAACTTCCCGCGGCGAATTAGGCTTACTAGCTGGCCCATCGGTGTTCAGCATCGCTCTCAGCCGAGCGCTCAACCTTCCGGCGGAGTCAAATGCGACCTCTTTTCTGGCTCGCAAACAGATCGACGCGGCCTACATTCGGTTTTTAGACCGAAATCATGACGGCACTGTCTCTTGGCCGGAATTCGAAGTCGAACTTCAACGCCAGCTGGATATCGCCTACGCCGACGTCAAAACGCAGATTATGGACTCTCAGCCAGACTCCGATATCGCACGGCGTATTTCGACCCAACCGCGCCAAACGCTGGCCATTCTTCAGAATCCGACGACCGGTCAATAAGTTGCGAATGCTCTCAGTTAGAGGTGTGGTGTGCCAATTGTATTTAATTTTGTCCGCTCAAAATCAGCGCGCCGCATCGTGATTCTGTGCGCATTCGCCAGCTTTCATATACGCTGTGCCGGCCCGTGCTTTGCCGAAAGGAAGTGCTACACCACAACAAACTCAAACCATCCCCGCACGAGCCAACAGCATCAGTTGCGCGCATACTTCGCCGTATTTGAACAGCGAAGCGATGACGAAATCGTTTTCAACGGCATTTTTTTAGATCCCGCGGATGCGGTACGCCACAGCCAAGCAATGCAAATTCAACGATCCGAGGCGACCTACATACAGTCGTTCTACGAAGTAGTCAGAAACTAGCGTACTTCGCTCCCCCTTGGCGACTGCGTCGCCGCTATCTTGAATGCGGATTCGCGGACTCCCGGTGCCAGCAGTCTTTTCAAACCGCACGAGGCAGAGAAGCCGATCCCCGCATATTCGCGCCTCACGAGGAGCATTGCTTCCATTCCTCAGTCGGCCTCGTGTATGATGGCCGCCACGTTTAGGCGTCATCGAAATCGTCTACCTTCCGCTCTTAGAGGATCCTCCCCATGGAACGGCCGCGTCTCTTACCCACGAAGGCGATGGACGAATCCTTCGCTGGTGTAACGTATCACCTCGACGGCGAACTGGTGCCGGCACTAACTGTAGAACTGGGCCCCGGAATCGGCGTCTACTTCGAGCACCATGTCCTGCTGTGGAAGCACCCGGGTGTGACGATCGGCATTCGGCCGATGAAGGGCACGCTCAAACGCATGATCGCAGGCATGCAAATCTTTATTACCGAGGCGAAGGGCCCCGGCCAGATCGCCTTCAGTCGTGATGGCGCTGGGCATATCGTCCCCATCCACATCAAAGCCGGCGAGGAGCTGCACGTCCGCGAGCACCAGTTCCTCGCCGCTACCGACAATATCGACTACACCTTCGAACGCGTGAAGGGAATCACGAACATGCTCTTCGGCGGCACCGGCTTCTTCATCGACAAATTCCACGGCCACCAGGGCGAAGGCATCCTCTGGCTGCACGGCTACGGGAACGTCTTCGAAAAAGTTCTCGGCGTCGGCGAATCGATCGACGTCGAACCCGGCGGCTGGCTCTACAAAGATCCTACCGTCCAAATGGACACAAACTTCACACGCCTCACGACCGGCTTCCTCGCCGGTACGAACCTCATCCTCAACCGGTTCACTGGCCCCGGCCGCATTGCGTTGCAATCGATGTACTGCCACATGCCGAGTGGTGAGTAGGCGTTCCTAACGAGTACTTGGTCTCTGAGTCACATGGCATCAGTCGGCGCGTACCCTCCGCGTGGCCAGCGTCCAGATTCTCCTGCTCAATTGCCACAAGGAAGCTGATCGCGCACATTTCTCCAACACTCTCGAGTCTTCACGAATGTGCGATGCAAAATCGGCGTTTCGAGGCTGTCGAATAGCGTCGCGCAAATGCCTTTCGGTTGCTGGATGTTGACGTTAATTACCGATTGACCGGCCACTGCCGTTCGGCTTGGTGAAGCAGCCGCCAAGCCCTGTAGCTGCGACTGCATTTCCGCCTGTTTCTTTGCAATCGCGTCCAAGCGGCTTTCAATCAAGTTCTCATCGACGCTCGCTGGTGTAGTTTGTAGGCTCACGAAATGTGCTAGAGAATGTTCAACCGCCGGCGTCGGCACGTGCTC
>DATBAY010000468.1:0-8780 GCA_036271295.1 Lacipirellulaceae bacterium
GCCCCAAGTATTTATCACCGGTGGCGCGGCGCCGGTAATCGTCGACTTACTCCCACGGAAGTTGGGTGTGGAATACATGCCGCATTTGGTGCTGGCCGGCATTGCGCTACTAGACGCTCCCGCCGCCTCGGCGCAATAAGGGCTGATGCGCTCCAATATGTCCGCTTCCAGCTTCAGTTTCGAACCGACGACTTACGTCGTCGAGTTAACACCGGTCGGTCGCGGAGCGGTCGCCGTCGTGTTGATAGACGGGGCCGCGGCGGTGCGGTCTGTAGACGCGTGTTTCACGGCGCGCAGCGGTCGCACGATTGCGAACACGCCGATTGGCCGAATCGCAGTCGGCAACTGGGGCGGCCCTGCGGGAGAAGAATTGGTCGTTTGCCGACGAGACCAACAGCGAGTCGAAGTACAATGCCATGGCGGTCTTGCGGCGAGTCGGGCGATCATCAATTCGCTGACCGCGGAAGAATGTGAAGAGGTTTCATGGAGAACATGGTGCCTACGATCTGCGGATGATCGGATCCGAGCGGAAGCGCGCATCGCATTAGCGGATGCAACAACGATGCGTTCGGCGGCGATTTTGCTGGATCAACTTAACGGTGCGATTACAGCGGCGATTCACTTGACGATAGCCGCCGTGGCTGCGGAACAGTGGTCCACTGCCGCTGAAATTGTTTCGGAAATGCTGAAGCACGGTGAGCTGGGTTTGCATCTCACGACGCCGTGGCGGGTTGTGCTCGCGGGTCCGCCGAACGTTGGTAAAAGCAGTCTCATTAACTCGCTGGCCGGTTTCGAGCGGGCGATCGTGTCGCCAACTCCAGGGACGACGCGAGACGTAGTGACGCTCGCGACCGCCATTGAGGGCTGGCCCGTCCAGCTGGCAGATACGGCTGGGCTGCGGCCAAGCGATGACGAGTTGGAGTCAGCGGGCGTCGTATTGGCTCAAACGATGCTGGCCGCCGCGGATCTGGTGATCATCGTGAACGATGTGACACGGCCAACTCTTACCATAGATGGCGCCTTTCGCTCTTTGATTCGAAGCGATCGCGTTATTGAGGTGTGGAACAAAGTAGATTTAAAGTCCGAACGCGCTGAGATCGTTTCTGGCGATGACGAGCCCCGCCAACCGGAAACGATCCTTGAAACAAGCGCCGCGACGAGGCAGGGCGTATCCGAACTATTGAACGCGATCGCAGCGGCACTAGTGCCAGACCCACCGCGCGCGGCAGCTGCCGTGCCATTTTTGCCGCGGCACATCGAAGGGTTGAACATAGCGCGCAATGCAATCGAGCGACGGAACAGCGCAATTGCTCTCGACGCATTGCATTCTCTGCTGGCATCCGAAGCGCCTAGGTAATTGGAGCGCTTATGAAGCCAAGGGCTAGCGCCGCGCGGCCAATTTGAGTGGTCGGCGAGGCCGAGACTTCTTCGCTATCGCGGCGACCGCCGCCAATTCTTTTTAGGCAGCGCTGTAAATCTGTGCCGATTATGCCGATGACAAGCGTGAGACTAGATAGACAGTAGATGTCGAGAGGTTCCGATTAGCTGGAACCATCGCGTTGCGGGGGCAACGCGGCGAAGGCAAGATTTGCCTGTCTAGTGTGAGATGAGGGGGACGCGCCATGTTCAAGTGGGTAATTACTCCGTTTACTACGATCGAATTTGCGGGCGTCGGCCGGCCACTGGCCGTCGCTGCGCTGTGCCTCAACATGGCGTCATTCACACTGGCCGAGCATCCGTCGGCGCACGCGGCGCACACAACGGCGGAGCATGAAAATTCCGTGCTGGTCGCCGAACGCGACGTCGCGCCGGAAACTCCGCTGATCGAAGCTGCGCCGCACGATATCGAGCCGGGCACACCGGGTGAGCAGGAAGTCTGCGAGGCCGCACCCGCGGTTTCGCAATCTTCAGATCATGCGCCCGATCTGGCAAAAGAACCCAAGCACGATGACGCCAGCAACACGTTTGACAACGTGTTGGCGAAATCCGCGGCGGAAAAACGTGCCCAGGCGGGCTCCAACAAGGCCGAGCCAAAGCATTCCGCAGACGAGCAAGCCGCTGCGAACGGCGTTCATCGCGCCGCCACTTCGCACGCGAGCGCCACTCACTTTGAACCGGTGAAGTTTCAAGACGTCACGGTCGGCGAAACCTCGAAGCACGAGCTGATTACCCTTTGGGGCCAACCGGCCGATACGACCAGCAGCGATGAAGGCGACGTGTTGGTATTCCGCAAGTCGCCATTCAAAGCGGTTGAAGCGCTCATCGATGCGAAAGACAAAGTCTCCTCGATCAAAATTACGCTGGCAGCGCCGATCGAATCCAAGCAACTCGCGGAGCAATTGGGATTGAATCAGTTTGACCCGGTTGCCGTAACGGATGACACCGACAACGCGGTGTGCCAGGCCTACCCCGAGCGCGGCGTGCTGTTCATGTTTGGCGAGGGCGAGAACGTCACGCCGGTCGAAGACGAGACGCAGGCGAAGCCGATCGCCAACCACGTGACTCAGGTGGTGGTGCAGCCGATTGACCCGCGGTCGTTCGCCTATCGAGCAGAGACGCGATTGCACGGACCATTCGCTCAGAATATCAGCGATTTGAAAGCGGCGATCGCCATGGATCCCGAGTTCGCGCGCGCTTACTGGTTGCTGGCCAAAATCTATCTCGCGACCGGGCAAGCCGACCCGGCCGATGCCGCAGCGGCGAAAGCTTGCGACATCGAGCCGGACAACGCGTCGTTCAAAGTGTGCCGCGCTCAGGCCCGCGAGTTGCTGGGCCAATATGATGACGCGGTATTAGAGGTGAGGGGCGTACTGGATCGCGAAGATTTAACGCAAATCGACCGGGCGGAAGCGCTCCACGAAATGGCGCACCTGGCATCGCTTGGCGATAAGGAGATTGCGTCGAAGGTGATTCCATTCGAAACGAAGGCGATCGAAATCGCGGATAAGCTCGCCACGAGCAAAGGGGCCCGCGAGCGGCGGGCGGCGAAACAACTCCTCGTCGAAGCGCACCTGACGATTGCCGAGGAAGTGGCACGCCAGCCGTTCGGCGGCAAGGCCGAGAGTTTGTCCGAATGGATTGGCCGGGCCTCGGGCCTGGCGGAAAATTACATTGCAAAAGACAACGGCAGCATCGAACTGCGGCTCACGATAGCCCAGCACGCGCTGAATGCGATCGCAAGTTTTAAACCGGCCCTCGATCCGACGCCTTGGGTCACCGAGGCCGAAGACGCCGCGAAATCGTTGCTCGCGCAATCGGACGATGAGCTGTGGCAACAACACGTGAAGTGGGAGCTTGGTATTGCCTACTTGCACGCTCTACAGGTGGAGCACACGCGTCGTCAGACCGAGAACGCGCTCAAATACGGCCAGCTGGCAATCGACAATCTATCGGTCGGCGCGACCGCGCGGCAGGCGGTGCATTCCTCGGAACAAATGGTCGGCCAGTTGTATTTCCAGATGGGCGCGGTGTATGCCGTTCATAAGCTCGACCACGCGAAAGCCGTGCAGTGGTACGACAAAGCGTTCCCGCTCGTGACGAGCAAGCGGCCTGCGTCGGAACTCTACACGCCGCATCGCGAAGGCGAGATGTTGATCAGCATGGGCGTGAGCTATTGGCAAGTTGACAACAAAACCAAGGCGCTCGATCTAACACAAACGGGCGTTGGGCTTGTCGAAGCGGCTGTGCAGAATGGCGTACTGCCAAAAAGCTCGCTTGCGGTGCCGTACAGCAATCTCTCGGCCATGTACCAGCAAATGGGGCAGGGCATAAACGCGACGAAGTACGCGAAGCTCGCCAAATCGATCGACGTCAGCGACGCGAAGGATCAGCCCGAGCAGCCGCGCATTGGCCGCAGCCAAAGCAACGGGCAAAGCCGGCAGAAGCAGTCGCGTTAGCGTCCGCTACCAACTGCTCACGAACGATTTTCGCACGCCGAGCGCTGCGAAGACTTCATCGATTGCGGTGGCTTCATTGCCGCTCGCATCTGCCAAGAAGTCGACGACATCGCGCTCGTGATCTCGGCTAGGCGCCGCGCTTGGCCGATAAGCCTGACGGCTATTGGCTGCCAGCGTCAATGGTGGGCTCAACGTAAGGGCGACTTTCAGCGCGACCACAGACGAGCTGCTCGGAGCCGGGCGAATCGCAGAATCTGCCACCGGAATCGGAAGACTGATGCGGGCGACGCCCGGGCCTACACTCGGCTCGACGGCGGCGTCTGACAGCATTTTCATTGGCGTCTGCGCTTCGCTCTTCGGCACTACCGCCAGCGAGTTCGCCGTCGCCGTCGAGTACGTGTTACCAAAGTTAGCACGCCAAACGGCGAGGTCGGCATCATCAATCCGACCATCGCCGTTGGCGTCAGCCCGCGGGTCCAATGTTGTCAGTGCTTTGCGATAGAGGGCGTAATCTGCCAAATCAACCACGCCGTTAAAATTGAAGTCGCCGGGCAATGGATTCGGTTGCGCTTCGACGGCTCCCATGTCGATTCGGCTGTTGTAGACGCGTGGGAACTGCACCCCACGCTGGTCGTTAACCGGCACGCCATTCACACCTGCGAGCGCGGTCGGATCGCCGGCATTGATGACCACGCTGCCGGCGAGCGGTGCATAAGTTGCGGTGGGCCCGCCGTTCATTGTTAGTAGGCCGAGAGCCGGCACAATCATAGACGAGATCGTTGAACCGCCGATAAAGTTGCCATTAGCGTCCGGCGATCCTACCGGTGCCGCGGTCAGCCCGCTGCTTTGATTGTTGCCAATGAGACTGTAGTGCACGTTCAACGTGACACCCAGCAATCCGCTAATGTCTGCCCCGGATGGGCCTGTATCGCCAGCGACGATCGAGTCATAGATCGCCGTGCTTCCCGCCGTCACAAACACGCCGCCGCCGGCCTGACCAGCGCGGTTCGCCAAGATCGTCGATGACTGCAGGTTTTGCCCCGCGTTGGACCAAATGCCGCCGCCGTTGATGGTGGCCGCGTTCTGCGCGATCGTAGTGTCGTTAATATTCGCGGGCCCAAAGTTTGCAATGCCGCCGCCGTTTCCACCCGCCGTGTTATTGTTGATCGTGCTGCCATCGACATTCAAAACTCCGGCTTTCCAGATGCCGCCGCCATCTCGGCCGGCCGTGTTCGATGACACGGTAGTCGCCTCCAGCCCCAGCAAACCGGTGAGGGCCAGGATGCCACCGCCATCCCGCACGGCCAAGTTGCCGGTAATCGTGCTCGTGTTGATGATATTCGACACGCTGCTAGCGAAATAAAGGCCGCCGGCGTCCAACGTCGCCGAGTTGCCACTCACCGTGCTATTGGTCAACGCAAAAGAACCGGTCCCCGTTCGAAAAACACCGCCGCCAATACCTTTCGTGAGCAGGGCCGAATTGCCTGAAATTTCACTCGTGTCGATCTGCAATCCCGCGCTGTCGTAGATTCCGCCGCCATAGCGGCCGGATGTGTTGCCAGAGATTCTCGTGCCGGCGATCGAAAGTGTGACCATGTTGAAAATGCCGCCGCCGCGCGAATCAGTTCCTTGCGCGGAATTATTCTCGATGTCGCTGTTTTGAATCGTGGCGTTGGAAATTGACCCTGTCAGATCGATACCGGCTCCGGAGCTTTGGAGCGCCGTCGCGGTATTGCCATCAACATGGATGCCATCGAGCGAAAGATTGGCGGAAATCAGCTGGGCGTAGATACCGCCGCCCGAGCCCGCGGAATTTCCGCTGACGGTTGTTCCGGAGATAGTCGCTGAGGCGTTCCGCACCATGGCGAAAATACCGCCGCCCTGACTGTCGCTCGTTCCAGTCGCCAAGTTGTTGGTGATCGTGTCATTGGTCAGGGCCATCGTCCCCTGCGTAATGGAAAACGCAATTCCGGCGCCGCCTGATGCACTTGTGTTGCCAGAAATGGTGCTGTTCACGATCGAGGAATTAGGCGCTGCCATAGGACTGGCGAGGCCACCGGCCAATAGGATTCCGCCCCCGTTCCCCGCGCTCGAATTCGATTCGATTCGGCTGGCTGCGATTGTCGCACCGACGTTTTGTAGAAACGCACCGCCGCCGTCACTAGAGGATGCATTGTGATCGAGCGACGAACCAGTAATCGTGACGGCGATCGGTGTCAGACCGAAAGCTCGGACAAATAATCCGCCGCCGCCGCCGCCACCCGAGTTACCGGATAGCGTGCTGTCCTCGATATCCACTTCGCCCGCGCCTAGAATCACCGCCACGCCGCCTCCACTGAACGCGGATTTGTTGTTGGAGATCTGGCTATCTTGAATTTGCAACTTTCGGTTGTTGTTGTGGGGGGAAGAATCGACAAAGTAAATTGCGCCTCCAAAGGAGGCCGTGCATACATTGCCCGAAATCGTGCTCTGGTTCACCGTAACATTACTTTTGTTGGCGTAGATTGCGCCGCCGCTGTTCATGCCTGTATTTCCGGAGATTGTGTCTCCGGTTAAGACCAGGCGCGTAAAATCCACGATGATCGCTCCGCCCACGTTTGCATCGGCGCCGGTTAAGGTCAGGCCGCTGATCGAAGCGTCGATTGGGAAGTTTTCGTTGCTTCCCGCGATGTTAAAGATGTTGGCCCCATCGCCCGCTTTCGAGGATCTGTCACTTCCGCTCGCGTCGATCGTGAGTAAGTTCGCACCCGGCCCAATGATGTTGACGCCGTGAGTAATGTCCAATTCGCCCATCGTGAGCAAGATCGTAGCCGGGCCGTTTGCCGTAAGCGCGGGGTCGAAGCGAATCGTGTTAATCACCGACGACGCATTTGGGCCCGGATACAGATTCGCCAACTTGATCGCTTCGCGCAGCGAGAGATCACCATGGCCGTAGTTGCCGTCGTCTTCGTCGACGAGCGTATCAACCACGAGGTTGAGGTCGCTTGGTTGCTGGTATTCGAACGCTCCGATATCGATGCGGCCGCCGAATACACGAGTGAACGGGGTGCCGCGCTCATCAAACTGCGGCACGCCGTTCACACCGGCGTCCGCGTTAAGATCTCCCGCATTAATCGCAGGGCTTCCCGGCAGGAGTGCGTGCGTCAGAATACGAGTGCCATCGGGCAGCAGAAAGCCGCCGTTATCGGCCAGTGGGCCGAGCCACGGATCTATGGGCGCCCCAAAGGAGCTGTAGATATTGCCGTCGCCGACGCTGACCGTTCCGTTAAGAACTCCAATCAGGCTGTATCCGATCGACATCACGCCGGTAAAGTCGTGTGGCACTCCGTTGAGCATATTCCCCGCCAGGATCGTGTGGCTCAAAGTCGCTCCGGCATCTGCCCGAACGCCCCCGCCACTTCGCACGGCCGAGTTATTGGTGATCGTGCTGCGAATAAGATTCAGCCCAAAGGCACCGCTGACGCCGCCACCATCGCGGCCGGCCGAGTTGCCGCTTACCGTGCTGTCTGTTAGATCGACGTTGTAGCCAAAGGCCCCTCCACCATCCTGTCTCGCCGAGTTGCCACTAATCGTGCTATTTGCAATCGCGCAATTGGAACTCGCGACTCCACCACCGGAGCTCCCAGACGTGTTCCCCGCAACCGAACTGTAAGACACGGTCAAATTACGGGCATTGCCGAAGCCCTTGCTGTAAAGTCCGCCACCAATTCCGGCAGCCGTGTTGCCGCTAATCGAGCTGTCGCTCACGGTGAGATAGCCGCGATAACTGAAAATGCCGCCGCCGCTGCCCACCACGTAGGACACGGGCAATTGCGCTGCAGCTGATGTCGCGTTGCCACTGATGATGCTGCTGTTAACAGTGAGATTCTCGCGACTGCGGATCGCTCCACCGGTGC
This sequence comes from Lacipirellulaceae bacterium, assembly GCA_036271295.1. Lineage (GTDB taxonomy): Bacteria > Planctomycetota > Planctomycetia > Pirellulales > Lacipirellulaceae > JABDGM01. The sequence continues at coordinate 7,793 of DATBAY010000468.1, forward strand.
CCATTACATCGCCGCCGGTAAGCTTCAGACCGCTAATCGAAACGTTATGAACCGTATCGAGGCTGCCGTCGTCGATATTGAAAATCCGACTCCCGTCGCCATTGTTGAGGTTCGGCGTCGGATCATTCCCACTCGCGTCAATCGTGAGTAAGTTCGCACCCCGCCCAATGATGGTGAGCGAGTCCGTGAGCTTCAGCTCGCCCTGCTTCAGCACAATCGTCGCTGGGCCGTTTGCCGTCAGCGCAGGCGCAAAATTGATCGTATCCGCACCGGCCACCAAATTCGTCGCGAAGATCGCTTCGCGCAGCGACGTGTGGCCATCGTTGAAATCGACCGTGTCGGACAGCGTGTCGACCGTTACAACGGCCAGCAGCCGGCGGTCTTCCAGCGGTTCGTGCCGCAGAGCGCGGCGATAGAGTGAATTGGCGGCAGCTTGAGCGCGCGCGGGGGCGCGTCGTCGGGCGGTCGGCCGCGTGTGGCGTCGCTTAGACATGGGTTTCCCCTCCAACGGAATAAAAGAAATACAGCAATGAATTCCTCGCCCCGATCGGAGCGACGGATGGAATGCGAATTGGATTTTGCCGCCAAAGCGGTAGAAGATGGTGCGGGCGTGTCGATACCGCGAATCGGTTGCCGCGCAGCAACGCGGCGAACGCAAGCCGCCCAAATGCCGGCGGCCATCAGAAAGATTTTTCGCGCGAATGAAACCATCGCGAGTCTGTCCCGGTTCGCCCCAGCTGGCCCGCCTAAGCAAACCGTCCACAGCTTAACAAGGTCCGCCCGGAAATGCAAAGTTTTCCAGCCAGCGGCCGCAACTGCGGCAACGTGACCCTGCCTCGGCGCTGTGATAAATTAGTTCGCAGCCTGCCGGTTCGGTTATTCCCACCGTTGAAATGAAATCGTTCGATCCTACCCATTACGGCCCAGTCTTCCTGCCAGCCCGGGGAAGTAAGGCGTTTTTGAGGTCGGTAGTTTAGGCGGCCGCGGC
>DATBAY010000469.1:0-8801 GCA_036271295.1 Lacipirellulaceae bacterium
TGAACGTCGTCCAGGTCCACACCCGCGGCGTCCGCGATGGGTTGCTCCTCACCATGGTGCAGCAATCCCCCACGCCGCCGACCGTGCCCGCCGAGGATCGCCGCGCCGCCATCGAAGAGTTCGCCAAGAACTGCGGTGTCGACCTGCAGCACGCCAAGCAAGTCGCCCGCCTCGCCGGCACGCTGTGGAAGCAGCTCGCCACGCCCCTCGGCCTCAAGGCCGAGGACCAGGAGCTCATCGAGTCCGCCGCCCTTCTCGCAAACGTGGGTTACCTCATCAACTTCGAAGGCCACCACAAGCACAGTTATCACCTGGTGGTGAACAGCGAGCTCACCGGCTTCGAACGCCGCACGCTGCAGCTGCTCGCGAACGTCGCCCGCTACCACCGCGGCTCACGACCAAAGAAGAAGCATGAAAACTTTGCCGAGCTGTCGCCCGAAGATCAGCAGCGCGTGAAATCGCTCGCCGCGATCCTGCGGCTGGCGCTAGCGCTCGACCGCACGCACCAGCAGAACGTGGCCGACGTCCGAGCCCGCGTGCTCGACGACGCCGTGCGGATCACGATCCTTTCGCAAGGCGATGTCGAGGTCGACGTTTGGGCTGCTGAGCGGAAAGTTGACCTGTTCGAAAAAGTATTCTGCCGGCCGGTGCGGTTCAGCGCCCGCAACACGCTCAAACCGCGTCGCACCCGCCGCCACACGCGAGCGGCGAGCACCGACGGCGCCACCCACGCCAAAGCCAAGAGGTCGAAGTGAAATGGTAGCTGAATTCGCAAGAATTCGGATCTTCAATGATCAGGTTTCCGCGGATCTCGCTGTTCCTACCGCTGCCGGCCGAAAAAATCGCCACTTTTCGCGGAACCTCGCCGCCCAAACGAGCGTAAATACAGTAACACGCCAATGGGGCAATCGGCGTGTCCCGCCCCCGCGCCTCGACCTGAGGTCGCCCATCCCATGGTTTGTCCAGGCCCACTTCGGCCAATTCGGTTCACAGTTTTTCACAAGGGAGGAAGTAGTATGAAGTCCATCATGAATTACGCGCTGGCGTTCGCCGCTTGTTGCGCGCTCGCCTCGCCGGCGTTCGCCGCTAAGGGTGCCAAGGGCAAACACGCCGACAGCAACAAGCAGCACGTAAAGATCGAAATCAGCGGCGTCGATAGCTCGCAAGCTGAAGCGATCAACAAAGCCCTCGCCGACCACAGCCTCTCGGCCAGGGTCCACGAAGGCAAAGGCAAGAAGTCCGGCCCGATGTCAATGAACGCCGAAGTCGACCGCGGCTCCGATCTCAACGAATGGGCCAAGGCTCTCAGCACGGTCGAAAGCGGCAAGACCCCGCCAATGCTGCAAGTCGTGCTCTACGCCCCGCTCACCAGCGAGAACTCGAAAGCCGTTCTCGGCGAACTCGAGAAGGTGAAGGGCGTCGATATCAAGCACAGCTCGACGGACGTCGCGAAAGGCGAAGTGCACGTCGCCCTCAACGGCACCGACCACGTGACACTTGACGACATCAACAGCGCGATGCAAGCGGCGAATGTCACGAGTCATTACAACCACGAACGCAAATCCAAAACGACCTAATCGACCGCAATTGGCCGCGACTCACGCCACAGGCCTCGCTCTTCGGAGCGGGGCCTGTAGTCGTTTATAGGAGCGCTTCCCAGGCAACGATCACCAACATAATCATGCCCACGACCAGCTTACCGACCGTCCCCCAGATCCGCCCCGCGAACGCGCCCCGCCCCGCCGCCATCCGATCCTCCACCGGCCGCCCCTTCCACGATTCACCAAGATACGCCCCCGCAAACGCCCCGCCCGCCCCGCCCAACACCGCCATAACCAGTGATCCAAGAATCGGAATCGGCAGCCCAATTCCCAACCCAACCATGCTCCCAATCGCCGCCCCGAGCATAGCGAGCGCGACCGACCGCTTGCTCGCCCCCTGCTTCGCCGCACCAGCTGCGCCGGCGCCGAATTCAAGAATTTCACCTAGCACTGCAAGGCCAACTAGCACGGCAACCACCGTCCAAGTGATCCCGCCACCGGCTGCGACTGGGATCAACCAAGCGAACAGCGCTGCCAGCCCCGTGATGATCCAATTGCCGGGCAGCGTGACGAGCGTCGTCAGCCACCCGATGCCACAGCCGAAGATCAAGAGAAACGCCCAGATATAGTATGCCCACATGCTCATGCAGCCGCGTCCGTCAGTTTTGAATTACGGTTTTACTCATTCGCTCCGCCATGCGGGCCAGCGCGCGGCTGCAGTCTGCGGGATCGATCATCACCTGCAAGATACTCGGCGAAGTCCGTTCTTTCCAAGCCGCATTGAGCGCGGCGTCGAATTCGCCTTCGGTGCGAATGAGGTAGCCTTTACCACCGCCGACGAGCTCTGGCAACTTATGGAACTGCCAGTGCGGAATGTCGTTGAACCTCCAATCGCCCGCGTGGAGCAGTCGCTCGGTGCCGTAGCCTTGATTGTCGAGCACAATCACGACGGTCGGAAACTTGTTTCGCACGAGGTTCGAGAACTCCATGCCGGTCATTTCGAACGCGCCATCGCCGACGATCGCGACCACGCGCGCCTCTGGCCGCGCGACGTGCACGCCGAGCGCCGCCGGGACAGCGAAACCCATCGATGTGTAGTAAGCGGGACTAATGAATTCGGTTCTGCCGCGGGTTGTGAGTTCGGTAGCGCCGAACAGCGAGTCGCCGACATCTGCAATGACGACCGTGCCGTCAGTGAGCTGCTCGTTCAGGCGGTCCATGAGCCGCGTCACGGTGATCTTTTCGTCGGGCTTCAGCACGAACGCTTTCTTCTCGCGTTCGGTGGGCGCGGGTGGCGGCGGAGTCTTGGATCGCGGGTGCCGCTGCGCGAGCGCTCTCACGAAATCGGCGAGCTGCACGTTGTGGTAGTGGTGATACCGCACGCGGCATTCTTCACTCGTTACGTAAATGCAGTCGCCCAGATCGAGCTCGGCGGTGTAGATGCCGAGGTTGATGTCGGTCATGAACGTGCCGAGCATGATGACGCAGTCGCTGGCTTCAACGTACTTCGTGACTTCGTCGCGGCCGAGCGCGCCTTCATACAACCCTATGTACAGCGGATGGGTTTCCGAGACGACGCCCTTGCCGAGCATCGTCGCGGCCATTGGAATGCCGGATGCCTCGGCCAATCGAACGGCGTGTTCCTGCAAACCGAAACGGTGGATTTCGACGCCCAGCAGCAACACGGGTTGGCGAGCGTTTTCGATTCGCTTCACGGTTTCGTCGACAGCTTCGGCGAGCGCCCGCGAGTCGCTGTGAACTTCCGGCTGTTTGTAGGGCGGCGAAGTCTCGGGGCGCACGTGGACCATGTCGCGTGGAATGTCGATGTAGACTGGCCGTTTGTAGCGGGCGCAGGTGGCGAGGACGCGATCGATTTCACTGAAGGCGGACCGCGGGTCGCTGAGCTCGATGCCGGCGACGGTCAGCTTCTCGAACACGTCGTACTGCGTATGGAAGTCGCGGACCATGTGATGCAAGAGCGGGTTGTGAACGCGCTCGCGGAGGCCCGGCGAACCGGTGATCATGACGACCGGCGACTTCTCGGCGTATGCGCCAGCAATAGAATTGCACACGCTCAGTCCGCCGACGCAGTAAGTGACGCACAGTGCGCCCATGCCGTGAACACGAGCGTAGGCGTCGGCGGCAAAGCCGGCATTATCTTCGCGCGTACAGCCGATCACGCGCAAGGGACTCTGCTCGAGCAGTGTGTAGAACGACAGGACGTAGTCGCCCGGGATGCCAAAGACATCGCGAATGCCGTAGTCTTGCAGGCGACGGATAAGGTAGTCGCCGATCGATGGATTTTCGGAGAGGTCGTGACCCATACTAGTGCTGTACGCAACGTTGGCGAAATTAGTCTATGAAATTATATGCCACAAAGAGCGTTTCGACGCCGGCAGTATCTGGGATTGAACGTAAGAAGACGTCCGCAGATGGCGCAGATTTACGCAGATAAAAAGACGCAGAGAACGGCGCTGAATCGAGCGTGGTACAAGCTGTCTAAACATATCTGCGCACATCTGCGCCATCTGCGGACAAATGAATTGAAAACTGCTAGACCCGGTCATTGACCCGGGGCTGAATATTTTGGATGTTCGCCATATGAGCAGAATTCGCTGGGGCGTGCTGGGCACGGCCAAAATCGGGCGTGAGAAAGTGATTCCGGCCACGCAGACGAGCGCGACAGGCGTCGTGACGGCGATCGCGTCGCGGGAGCTGTCGAATGCGCAAGCTGTCGGGAGGCAGCTGGGGATCGAAAAAGCGTACGGCTCGTATGAAGAGCTGCTGGCCGATCCAGACATCGACGCGGTTTACATTCCGCTGCCGAATCATCTGCACGTGTCGTGGTCGCTGCGGGCAATTGCAGTGGGCAAGCATGTGCTGTGCGAAAAGCCGATTGGATTATCAGTCGCCGAGGCGGAGCAATTGGCGGAGTTCGCGGCCGCCCATCCGCAAGTGAAGGTGATGGAAGCGTTCATGTACCGCTTTCATCCGCAGTGGATCCAAACGCGGGATCTCGTGCGCGAAGGGCGAATCGGCGAGCTTAGTACAATTCAAACGGGCTTCTCATATTTCAATAACGACGTTCAGAACATTCGCAATCAGTTGGAAATCGGTGGCGGCGCTCTGATGGATATTGGTTGCTATCCGATTTCGCTATCGCGCTTCATTTTCGGTGGCGAACCGACGCGCGTGCTCGGGCAAATCGAACGCCATCCACAAACGAAGGTGGATCGGTTGACGTCGGCCGTGATGGAATTCGGTGCTGGCACCTCGACGTTCACGTGCAGCACGCAGATGGCTTCGTATCAACGCGTGAACATCTTCGGTACGACGGGGCGGATCGAAATCGAGATCCCGTTCAATGCACCCCCCGATCGTCCCTGCCGCATGTGGCTCCAAGCGAAGGGAGCGAGCGGCGACCAAACACAGGAGATCAATTTGCCGGTGTGCAATCAATACACGCTGCAAGCAGATGCTTTCGGGCGCGCGATCCTAGACGAAACACCGGTACCAACGCCGCTCGCGGATGCCGTCGCCAACACGCGTGTCATCGAGCGCGTGTTTGCCAGTGCCGAGCGCGGCGAATGGTCGTGACTCTGATCTTGACCAGTCGCGGCGACCGCAATGAGAATCCCAGCTCCTTACCGGAGCTCACGAGATGAACGCGAACATGGCTGCGCGAACGAAATCCGCCAATTGGTCTGTCTGGCAAATCGTGGTCGGTTATTTGGTGGTTGCGGCCGTTTTTATCGGCCTGATCCTCGCGGTCCTCACTTATGGCGATCAGCTTACCGGTACCGCTGGGGTGGCCGAGGCAACGACGAAGACCGTCGCGACGCACGCGCTGAGCCCGCTCTATCATGTGCTGCTAGCACTCGTTTCGATCCTGCTGCTCGGCCGCTGGATGGGAAAGCTGTTCGTTTACGTGGGCCAGCCGCGGGTGATTGGCGAGATGGTGGCTGGCATCATGTTGGGCCCGTCGCTCTTGGGCCAGGTGTGGCCGGCAGCACAGCATTTTGTATTGCCGACGGATGTCGCGCCGTACCTGGGCATCATCTCGCAAATTGGCGTGATCTTGTACATGTTCATGGTCGGGCTCGAGATGAATGCCGGGCTGATCAAGTCGAAGGCGCATTCGACCATCGCGATTTCGCACACGAGTATTCTCGTGCCGTTTTTGCTCGGTACGATCTTGGCGCTCTGGCTGTTTCCGCTGTACGCGCTGCCGGGGCAAAAGTTTGTGAGCTTTGCGTTGTTCATGGGCATCTCGATGTCGATTACGGCGTTTCCGGTGCTCGCCCGGATTCTGACGGATCGCAAGATTGAAAATACGGCGCTTGGCGTCGTCGCCTTAAGTTGTGCGGCGATCGACGACGTGACGGCCTGGTGTCTGCTGGCGTTTGTCGTGGGCGTGGCGCAGGCCGAAATGAGCATGGCCGTGCAGACGCTCGTTTACGCGATGATTTACATCGCGATTATGCTGCTCGTCGTTCGGCCCATTGCAGTCAAGGCGGTGAGCAACGCTTCGGACGTTCCACAAAAGCGGATGGCCGTGTGGGTGCTGGTGGGACTGTTGGTTTCGGCGATGACCGCGGAGTGGATTGGCATCCATTCGATCTTTGGCGCATTCCTGCTGGGTGCGATCATTCCACATGACTCCGAGGTGGCGCGCGATTTCCGCCATAAGCTGGAAGACATCGTTCAGATTTTGCTGCTGCCCGCGTTCTTTGCGTACTCTGGCATGCGGACGGAGATTGGCCTCGTTTCGGGTCCCCAGGCGTGGATGTTTACGGCGATCATCATTCTCATTGCAACGCTCGGCAAATTTGGCGGCACATTCGTGGCGGCCAAGGTTACCGGGCAAAGTTGGCGGGTGTCTGCGGCGCTGGGCGTGCTGATGAACACTCGCGGTTTAATGGAGCTCATCGCGCTCAACATCGGGCTGGACCTCGGCGTAATTTCACAAACGATGTTCGCCATGATGGTCTTGATGGCACTCATCACGACGATGGCGACGACGCCGATTCTGCACCTGCTGTCGACGCCGGAAGTTTTGGCAACTTGATATGTTAAGAGCGGTGCCTGAGGCAACGCCCCAGAATCAGCTGCTGGGGCGTTGCCCCAGGCACCCTGTGGTAGTTGAAGTGCTAACCCCCGGCGGAGCCGGGGGCTGTCGAACCGAGTGTTGCGCGAACGATTGCGGTCGTGACCGGTTGTATATTGCCGTGGTCGGTGATGATCGCGGCGATGAGTTCGGCCGGCGTGACGTCGAACGCCGGGTTGTATGCCTTCGCATTGTCAGGCGCTGTTTGCTTACCAAAGCCGCGCGTGATTTCTTCCGCGGCCCGCTGTTCAATCGGAACCTCTGCGCCGGTTGCGATTGAAAGATCGAACGTAGTGACCGGTGCCGCGACATAGAACGGAATATTGTGAGCCTGGGCGAGCGTCGCGACGCTGTACGTGCCGATTTTGTTCGCCGTGTCGCCGTTGGCCGCGATTCGGTCGGCGCCAGTGATGACAGCTTGAATGCGTCCTTCGCGCATGACTTGCGCCGCGACCGAATCGCAGATGAGCGTGCAGTCGATGTCGCGCTGCATGAGCTCCCACATGGTGAGTCGTGCGCCCTGCAACAGCGGGCGGGTTTCATCGGCGAAGACGCGTGGTTGTTTGCCACGGCGGGCCAGCTCGAAGATGACAGCCAGCGCGGTGCCATCGCCGCTGCCGGAGACGAGCGCGCCGGCGTTGCAGTGCGTGAGAATGCCTGCTCCGATAGGCAAACCATTTAACAATTCCGCACCGTGATTTGCCATGCTCGCGCACATTCGACGATCTTCGTCGTCGATTGCGCGCGCTTCGGCGAGGAGCACCTCAAGTATCGAACCGGTTGGCTCACGGCGGCTGCCTGCGGCGCGCATCCGATCAAGCGCAGCGAACAGATTCACGGCTGTCGGGCGACTTGTTGCGAGGTAGTCGCAGACTTCATTTACATGGCCGCCGGCATGGACGCCCACGCAAACGCCATACGCGGCGGCAACGCCGATCGCCGGTGCACCGCGGACGCATAATCGTTTTATTGCCTGCCACACATCTTCAGCCGTGCGGCAATCGAGATACTGGGTTTCTGTCGGCAGCCGCGTTTGGTCGAGCAAACGCAAATGACCGTTGAAGTCGCCTATCCACTCGATGGTGCGGAATTGAATCGCCATACAGCTGTCCGCAGATGATTTTTATTAAACTCAGTGTTTGATTTCGCATTTATTTCATCTGCGAATAGCTGCGCTTATCTGCGGACAAAAATGAATTACGCCACCTTGTACCGTTGCGAGTAGGTATACCCGAACGTCTCGGCGACGGGTTTGTTAGTGACTTCGTTACCAGCGAGATTGATCGCACGGGCGACTGGCCGTAGGTCTTTGGCCGCATTGTCGATGCCGCGCTGGGCGATTTCGGTGACCCACGGTAGCGTTACGTTGCAGAGTGCAAACGTGCTTGTGCGGCCGACGGCGCCCGGCATGTTGGTAACACAGTAGTGAAGGATTTCGTCGACGATGTAGGTCGGCTTGCTGTGCGATGTGGGTTTGCTCGTAGCGATGCAGCCGCCCTGGTCGATGGCGACGTCGATAATGACACTGCCTTGCTTCATGCGGCCGAGGTCTTCGCGACTGACAAGCATCGGGGCTTTCGCGCCGGGAATGAGTACCGCGCCAATGACAAGGTCGGCACGCGTCAGCTGTTCGCGAATCGTGTGGCGATCGCTGAAGAGGCAATCGACGTTCGGCGGCATCACGTCATCGAGGTAGCGGAGGCGTTCCATGTTGATGTCGAGAATCGCGACGTCGGCCCGGAAGCCGGCGGCGATCTTTGCCGCGTTCGCGCCGACGATGCCGCCGCCGAGGATTGTGATGTGAGCCGGGGCGACGCCCGGCACGCCGGCGAGCAGGATGCCGCGGCCTTGTTGTGGGCGTTCGAGGTACTTCGCGCCCTCTTGGATGCTCATGCGGCCGGCGACTTCGCTCATCGGCGTGAGCAGCGGCAGGCGGCCTTGGTCGTCGGCCAGCGTTTCGTAGGCGACACAGGTCGAGCCGCTAGCGAGGAGGCCGTCGGTGAGTTCCTTGTCCGCGGCGAGGTGGAAATACGTAAAGACTACTTGGCCCTTGCGGATTTTGCTGATCTCTTCCTTTTGCGGTTCCTTCACCTTCACGATCATGTCTGCCCGGGCGAAGATTTCGTCGGGGCCTTCGATCAGCTCGGCGCCGG
>DATBAY010000470.1:0-20315 GCA_036271295.1 Lacipirellulaceae bacterium
ACGCGCACGACCAGCACTTCTTCGTAATACGAACGATTGAAGATCACAATCTGACCGGCGGACGGCAGGTAGCGTGTAGGCCGCCATAGAAAGTGGTGTAGCCGCTCTTCGTCGGAAGGCGCCTTAAAGCTGAAGACGTTCACGCCTTGCGGATTGACGCCCGACATAACGTGCTTAATCGTGCTGTCCTTGCCAGCCGCATCGAGCGCTTGAAAGATGATCACCATTGCATAGTGTTTGCTGGCCCAAAAGACGTTTTGCATCTCGGCGAGTTCGGAGACGTCTTCGAGTAGCGCTGCTGTGGCGGCCTTCTTGTCTTTCAGATCACCGGTGTAAGCCGGATCGAAATCCGCCAGGCGGATCTTTTTATCCGGCGGAACCAAAAATGGCCCAGGATCGAGGCGATGGGGTTTACTCATGGAGTGGGCGCGAGCCGGATGAGGTTGCGGGCGGCGATTGGCTGGACTCCTTTTGCAACTCGCCGCGGATCTTCATGAGAATATCGTAATAGCGCCACGCGGCCGGTGCATCTTTTTCCTGGTGGTGGTCGGGCTTTAAAACCAAGTTGCCCGTCGCGAGCAGGATCCGTTTCACTTCTGGGTTTTGTTCAATTTTCGCTCGGGTAGCTTCCTCAATCAGGCGGTAGTGCTCGCCTGGCTCTTTCGGCTTGTACGGCATTTGTTTGCCCTCGAAAGTGACCCAATCGATACCCATTTTTTCCATGTTCCGCGAGCCGACATCGCCCGCTCTTTTGGCATCGAACCCGGTCATCTGGCCAACTACGTCTCGCTCCAATTTCCACTGAATACCTGGGAATTTCGCCCGCTGGTCATCGGGGCCTTCCGGGTACTTCATCATTTGCCAAAAGCCTTCCAGGCTGGCGTAGCGTTTGCCGTGGAATTCAAACGGCGTGGCAGCGAAGTTCGAAAGCACGCCGAGTTCGTTTCGTTTCGAGAGAATGACTTCACTGGGACTGGCCTCTTGAGGCATGATTTCCCAAGCTGGTGCTCCGTCCTTAGAAACCGGCGCCCACCAGTGGGCCGGATAATGGGGCGTCGAGTCGGCGATCGGCTTGTGGACCGGAGGTGGCTGTTCGCAGCCAAACGCCGCCGAAAGAAAAATCCCAAGCAGTATGAAGTTGCAGGTTTTCACGGACATCCATCCTCGCATTATGTCCCTCACTATATCCATACGGACGGGAAGAAAAAATCGTGCGATGGGAAGCCAAATTTGGGCCGTCGGGCGTTTTCGCGACAATGTCGGTTGCTTAACCGTGGTGGGTTTGGCATGCCTATTGCGATGCGGGACTCGGACTTCAGCCTCTTCAAAACAAAACCCGGCGAACCCATGGCCGCGAAAACAACCGCCGAGCCATTCCTTCCGGCGCGGCTTAATTTGAAGTCTCTCCGCGAAGCGGCCGCGCATTGTGAGGGTTGTGAGTTATACAAAAAGGCCACCCAAACGGTTTTTGGCGAAGGTCCGCGAGCTGCTTCGGTGATGCTGGTCGGCGAAGTGCCCGGCGACGAAGAGGATAAGCAAGGACAGCCGTTTGTTGGTCCCTCGGGGCACCTTTTGGATCAAGCGCTGGAAGAAGCAGGGATCGACCGGAACGAAGTGTATGTGACCAATGCAGTAAAGCACTTTCGCTGGGAGCCGCGAGGTAAGCGTCGCCTTCATAAAAAACCGACCGCCGGGCAAATCCAGGCTTGCCGACCTTGGCTGCAAGCGGAGATTCTGGTGGTGAAGCCTCGAGTCGTGGTCTGCCTTGGGGCGACGGCTGCTCAATCGCTCCTGGGGCCCAGCTTTCGCATCACCAAACAGCGCGGAAAGTTTTTGCATCGCGATGAGATTGGATGGATTACGGCGACCTATCACCCATCGGCCATTTTACGAGCGCCCGATCCTGAAGATCGCGCGGAGAAGCGCGAGCAGTTTGTAGCCGATTTGCATCGCGTCGCGCGGCGACTTGACGCTGTTGCCTGAAGCACCTGGGATGCCATAACTCTGAATTTACAACATGAATTAATCGACCGAGAGTGACTTCGCGTCTCTAGTGCATTCTCATTCCTGGCGCCCAATTTCTCGGGCCAGGTCATTTTGGCACTGCGATTGCTAGCATTGCTAGCGATGTGCAAATGCAGGGAAATAAAGCTGTTCGCCGCCGGCAATCGCAACTTGGCATTTGCCGCACTCGCAGCCACGCTGGCTTAATCGGGAGCATCCAAAATGTCACGTCCCATCTGGAAAGGCCATGTTTCCTTCGGTCTCGTCAATGTACCGGTCGTTCTCAATGCCGCCGAACAGCGAGTCGGCGACTTGAGCTTTCGAATGATTGATAGCCGTAATTCCGCACGAGTCCGGTACGAGCGGGTGAACGAGGAGACCGGCGAAGAGGTGCCATGGGACAAAATCGTAAAGGGCTATGAATACGAAGACGGCAACTACGTGCTGATGAGCGAGGAAGAACTCGAGCATGCATCGCCGGAAATGACTCGCACGATCGAAATCGAGCAGTTCGTCGACCTGGAAGACATCGACGTCCGTTATTACGAGCGGCCATACGTGCTGCTGCCCGATAAAAAAGGCGAAAAAGGGTACGTGTTGCTCCGCGAGGCCATTCGCGAAGCCGGCAAGGCTGGAATTGCCCGGGTGGTTATTCGGGCACGACAGTACCTGGCGGCGCTCATTCCGCAGGGGGATGCCCTGGTATTGGAATTGCTCCGCTACGATCAGGAACTCGTCGATTTGAAAGAGTTCGATCTTCCGTCCAGCGATCTTCGGCAGGTCGGTGTGAACCGTAAGGAGATCGATCTGGCCATGAAGCTGATCGGTGGCATGACAACGAAGTGGAATGCTACGAAGTATCATGACGAGTACCGCGAGGCGCTCATGAAGCTGGTTCAGAAAAAGGTTGCAGCCGGTCAAACGGAGGCGATCGAGGATGTAGAAGAGGATGAATCGCCAATTCGACAAACGATCAACTTTATGGACGTGCTGAAGAAAAGTGTCGAGCATGCTTCACGTGGCAAAGGTAAAACGGTACGTGCTCCGAAAAAGGTAGCGGTTTCGCACCGTGGGCGTCGGACGCGAAAAAAACAGGCGGGATGATACAGATTTACGGTGGGGGATCAATTGAAACGCATCTCGAACTCGCATGTCACTCAAAGAATACAAACGGAAGCGTGACTTCAAGAAAACCTCTGAGCCCGCCGGCAAGGTGAAGGCGACGAGGGGGCACAGCTTCGTTATTCAGAAGCATGATGCGAGCCGATTGCATTATGATTTTCGACTGGAGTACGATGGCACGCTCAAAAGCTGGGCAGTGCCGAAAGGTCCGAGTTTGGATCCGTCCGTGAAATCGCTCGCGGTTCAAGTGGAAGATCACCCGATCGAATACGCCACCTTCGAGGGCACCATTCCGGAGGGGGAATACGGCGGCGGTACCGTCATGGTGTGGGATCGCGGATCTTGGGAGCCGGAGGAGGATGCCGACCAAGGTTTCAAGAAAGGCCGCTTGAAGTTCACACTGCATGGCGAGAAGCTGCACGGCAGTTGGGCTTTAGTGCGAATGGGCGGTCGAGCGGGTGAAGGTGGAAAAAACTGGCTGCTCATCAAGCATCGCGACGAGGCGGCGAAGCCGACAGCGAAGTACGACGTCACGAAGCGCGAGCCGCTGAGCGTCGCGACCGGGCGAGACTTGGATCAGATCGCGACTGACGCCGACGCCGTTTGGACGAGTGAGGGCAAAGTGACGGGCAAGAAAGCAAAGCAGGCAGCCGCTGTGAAGAAGACTGCCAAAAAGAAATCTGCGGAGAAGCCTGTTAAAAAAAAACGACACACCGCGCCGCCCTCAAAAAAAGAGCTCGCTGAATTGAGCGGCGTGCGAAAGGCTGGATTACCAAAGGAGTTCCAACCGCAGTTGGCGACTCTCGCGAGCCGCGTTCCGACGGAAGGCGACTGGCTGCACGAGCTTAAATTCGATGGCTATCGGATTGTCGCCCATGTGAACGGCGGCAAAGTTCGCCTCGTTACCCGCAACGACAATGATTGGACCAAGCGATTCCAAGTCGTTGCAGACGCTCTCACAGAGATCAGCGTCGAGGTTGCTATTTTCGATGGCGAAGTCGTATCGCTCGACGAGCACGGTGTCTCAAATTTTCAGAAACTGCAAAACGCGCTGAAAACTGGCGATGATGCCACGCTCGTCTATTATGTTTTCGATTTGCCTTATCTCAACGGCTACGACCTGACCGAGGTGCCGCTCGTAGATCGTAAGGAGACGCTCGCGAGACTTCTGCTCTCCGCGAATCCAAGTAACGGCGGCGTGGTGCGGTACAGCGATCATATCGCCGGGCAGGGCGCCGACGTGCTGCGGCAGGCGTGCCAGTCTGGAATGGAAGGAATTGTCGCCAAGCGGGCCGACAGTGTGTACCACCCGTTCCGATCGCCCGACTGGCTCAAAGTGAAATGCATGAAGCAGCAAGAGTTCGTCATCGGAGGCTACTCGAAACCCGAAGGCTCGCGCGTGGGATTCGGCGCACTCTTACTCGGTTACTATGAGAAAAAGGATTTTGTGTACGCGGGCCGCGTGGGCACCGGTTTCACGACGCAGTCACTCAAAGAACTTATGGCGGAACTCGAAAAACGCCAAGTCGACGAGCCGGCCTTCAGTAATCCGCCGCGTGGCGCGCAGGTGCGCGGCGTGACGTGGGTCAGGCCGGAACTCGTCGGCGAGATCGAATTTGCCGAATGGACTTCCGACGGTCGGTTGCGCCACCCGTCGTTTAACGGTCTGCGTGAAGACAAACCCGCGAAGCAGGTCGTGCGTGAGAAAGAAAAATCGCCGAGCCAGCTGGCAGGAAGTCACCATCGCAACGGTCATCACTCCACAAATGGAGCAGCGCATATGCCAACTCAAACTCGAAAGCCGAGTAAGGGAGCAGTTGGAGATTCGAAGCCGGTCCGCAATATGAAACCGACGGCCGGCGAGACCGTGATCGGCGGCGTCCGGCTTTCGCATCCTGATCGCGTACTCTATCCCGAGCAAGGATTTACCAAGCGCGATCTCGCCGAATACTACGAAACAGTTGCGGATTGGATCTTACCGTATGTCGTCGGACGACCGCTGACGCTCGTACGCTGCCCCGAGGGATATCAAGGGGAATGTTTCTTCCAAAAGCATCTCACCGGCTCGCTTCCCGATGCGGTGCGTGGCGTGATGGTCGACGTGAAAGGGAAGCAGGAAAAATACGTTGCGATCGATGACGTGTCTGGCTTGGTGGCACTGGTGCAGATGGGGGTACTGGAGCTTCATCCCTGGCCCGCGCGCGAGGATAACCTGGAGCGGCCCGACCAGTTGGTCTTCGATCTCGACCCCGGCGAGGGTGTTACGTGGGGCGACATTGTCCACGGGGCCCGGGAAGTGCGCAAGCGGCTGGAATCGGCCGGACTCAAAACGTTTCTGCGGACATCGGGCGGAAAGGGACTGCACATCGTCGTGCCGTTGTCGCGCCGCAACGACTGGGATGACTTCAAAGCTTTCGCGAAGAGCGTTGCCGACGCGATGACGCGCGACGAACCGGATCGTTACATTGCCACGCTCAGTAAAGCGAAGCGGAAAGGGAAGATTTTCGTCGACTATCTACGCAACCAGCGCGGAGCAACGGCGGTCGCTTCCTACTCGACGCGGCGGCGCAAGGGCGCACCGGTGGCCGTGCCGATTGCGTGGGACGAGCTGTCGACACGCACCCAGCCCGACATGTTCAACATCAAAAACTTGCCCAAGCGACTTAGCAAGCTTAAGAAAGACCCCTGGGCCGATTTTTTCAAAGTGCGGCAATCGATTACGCGCGACGTACAGGCTGCCTTCGCCTGAGCGAGAGAAAACGGGACGCTCGGATTAGTTTCGCATCAGCGACCACAGCAGAACCGCCGATGCCGTACCGTCCATCGTCGGTTCATTGGTCGAGTAGTCGTGGAGGTCGTCGTGGTAGACGGCGCGATCGTCCTGAAACGCGGCGAGCGGGTCGGGCTCGCGAATCGTAACGCCCTTGAGTGTGCTGAAGATGGATCGTGCCACCGGGCCGTCGACCAGGCCGCCGCGGACGGAGCGCTTCAGCACCGCGTTGCCAAAAAGGTGGACATCGTGCGGCCAAGTGCCATCTTTCGGGATTTCAGTGAACATCGAAAAGCCCCACGGGTTGCGACCGAGCAGCCAATCGCACTCATTCGCAGCGAGCGGTTCGAATTGCTTGTCGCCAGTCATGCGCTCGTAAAACAAGCACTCTGTTGCGAGTGCCACGGTGAGGTTATTCGAGCACCAAATGAACGGCACGCCTACGTGATACGGATTGTCGGTGGCGCGTTTTTCGCAGTGAGCGATTTGATCGCGGTAGTATCCGGCAAGCTTTTGCTGTTCCTCGCGATCTGCTAAATCGTAGAGGCGAAAGTGGCCGGCGTTCATGAACGGGTAAAACTGATAGTGGCCGATCTTCTCCTGGTCGAACCAACCTTCGGTGCCGGCGAGATGAGCGTAGTGGACCGCATCCTTCAAGAAATCATTCTCGCCGGTGGCGCGAAATAGTTCCGCGGCGCCCCACTCCATGTCGTCAGTCCAAGTCGTTTCGGCGTAGCGATACGGCGCTTTGTAGGAGTTACCTTGCTGCACGCCTTCCTTCGCTTTGCCCATCGAGTACACTTCGCGACCCGCAATCAGGCAACGCTCAGCGTAAGGACGCAGTGCTTTGTCGTCCTTCCAAATCTGATAACCGAGCGCCATCGCCGCGGCATAACGACCTGCGAGATTGGCGACGCCCGTCGACTCGCTTTTGTACTTCAAGAGCCCTTGTGGTTTGCCGTCGGCCGAGTAAACCGCTCGTGCCCCGCCTGCCCCCCAGCCGTAATCGACCGTTTCGTTTTGGGGCAGTCGGAAACCGGTCGTATGGTCGCGGTCGTCGGCAACTTGGTGGTAGAGTTGCTCGGGCGCGGGGTGAAGCCTGAGCATCCAATCGAGTCCCCAGCGCGCTTCGTCCAGCACGTCGGGAATCCCATTGGGCGTCGGCTGGCCGAGGTCGTTCACGCGATCGGCAAATTGATCTTTTTTGCCAAGCTGGTAGGCGAGCAGCATTTGAGCAGTCGCGTTGCTCGCAGTTAGTAAATATTTAAGCTGATCACCCGCGTCGTGCCAGCCGCCGCGGGCGTCGATGTAACTACCGGCAGGCAGCGGGCCGTCAACACTGCGGCCGTCGAAGGAATGACAAACGGCGTCGACCCACGGGTTGTAACCGCAGCGCTGCTGGCGCATGAATTCAAGGAGCTGGTCGGGCAATGGTTTATAGGCATCGTTGTCGATCCGGAAGACGGGAGACTTTGAATCGCCTAACTGCAAGTAGTAAGTTCCTGGCTCATGGAATGAGGAAAAACCTAAGAGCGCGTGGTGCTTCATCTCGCCCCAGGCGCCAGTGAGTTGCTTGGCTTCGCCTTCGAACACGGGCTTCTGCGCAGCGGAGTCAATGAGCTCAAACGTTGCAGGCAGGTCCTGCCGACCGCAGGCTACCGCCGTCTTCACGGCTGTGGCGCCAAACCCAAGCTGATTGACTCGGATACACGGCTCCCTTTCCGCAGCAACCGTTGGCAGCGCGACCAGTGAAATGCAAAACGACGCGATCAGCCCCCGCAACGGTTGCCGACGAATTCGATGGCGTTCGAGATTAACATCGCGCGGTCGTAGTAGCATGGGTCACTTCGCTGGGGTGCGCGCCGGCGCTAGTTTCGGATCATCCAAGTCGAGCCGGTACAAAATCTGATTATACTCATAGCGCGGCGTCGGCTCCGGCCGGTCGGCAAACGTTACTGCGTGGGTTCCCTCGAACAGCAAGACCGGCGAATCGGCCGGCGTAACCTCGGGGTGTAGCGCCGGGTTATAGAACGAGTAGTTTTTGTGCGAGAGTACTTTGACGGCCGGCCCCCAGGGCCCGAAAGGCGAGTCAGCCTCGGCGTACCATATCTCGCCGAATCCCGACGGTGTGCCAAAAATCTGCATGAAAACGGTGACCCACCGCTTTCGATACGCATTCCACGCGATAGCGCCAGAAGCCGGCTTTACGATGTGACCCTCCGAATCCACCAAGCTTTCTTGCGGCTTCAGCAACTGCCATTCATCGGAATTCTGCCAGGCTTCGAAGGTGGCGGCACATTTGAGCATCGGTAGCGGATCGCCAAAGAGTGCCCATTTCTTGCCGTCTTCGCCGTTGATGACGACTGCATGCCCAGTCGGCATTGGCGGATGCTCCTGCAGCGCGTCGGATTTCGTCCAAGTCGTGCGGAGGTGCTCAAACTCTGCCTTCTGATCATTCCAAACACACAAACCCGCTTCGTAACCTTCCATTGGCGGCTTCGATTTTACATACATGGCGACTAGCCGTTCGTTGCCATTCTTATCTGGCAAGCTAACGCAACCATTCAGCCACGTCGGACCTTTGCCTGGCATTTTGGCGATTCCGCGAGGCTGGTGCGACGGGCCGGCAAAGTAGTCATATTTGCAGCGCAAAGGCGGTTCGAAGGAATGAATTGGATGGATTTCCGTGAGCGCGCCGGTGGAATCGAAGATGCCGAGCGGGTACGAAGCGATCGACGTGTCGCCCCAGGCCCAAAACATCTTGCCATGGTAAATCGCGTTCTGAACGCTGTCGCAGCCCAGAATCGTGGTTTGCTCGGCATCTTTCTCAAGACCGAGTTTCTGACTCTCGCCGTACAAACCCGCGCCGGTCAGTCGTCCCAACCGTTTGGCGATGCTTGTGCGCGTGACTTCGACCGTGAACTTTTCGCCCGGCTGCATGCGGAAACGAACGCCGCGTTTTCCCCAGCCATCGGCCGGCAATTCGTAGCCGTCACCGGCCACGCTTAGCCACGTCTCTTGCCCCATCAACTCGGGCAAGTCGAATGCAATGCGGCCGGCGTTGTCTGTCACGAATTGGACGTTATGAACAGTTTCCAGGGTGACCATCGGCACGGGCCAGCCCGTTTCCTTGTCGATTACTTGAATCTCGACCGCAGTCGACGACGAAGCGGCAAACGTCGGGCTCTTGCTAAGAGCGGCCGCCAAGGTAAGCATGACGACGCATCGAAGGTCAAAGCGATGCACTAATAGGCGTCCTTATAAGAGGGGAGCATTTCTTGATCTCACGAACCATTCTGGCAATCGCGTGCCAGTGCCACAAACTGTCGCCTCAACTCCGTGACTTGCGAATCGCCACGCGAACGGCGTATCCTGTGCTCGGTTAATATCGCATGAATAACTTGGCAATTACAACGCTTATGTTCTCGATTGCAGCGACTGGAGTGAATTCGCTTGCCGCGCCGGCGGTCGCCCCGTTCGGCTCATGGCGCTCGCCAATCAGCTCAAAAATGCTGGTTCAAGGGGCGGTGCGGTTCGGTGACGTGACGACGGATGGCAGCGACCTGTACTGGGTCGAAGGGCGCCCGGAAGAAGAAGGCCGATATGTCGTCGTGAAGCGTTCTGCAGACGGCACGATCATTGACGTCCTGCCGAAACCATTCAGCGCCCGCACGACGGTTCACGAGTACGGAGGTGGTGCGATCGCAGTGCATGGCGGCGTCGTTTATTTCTCAAACTACGCCGATCAGCGCTTGTGGCGAATTGAGCTGGGGCAGGATGCGCAACCAATTACGCCGGAAGGCAAGCTGAGATTTGCCGACTTCGTTTTGGATATGCCGCGCCATCGGTTGGTCTCCGTCTGCGAAGATCACTCGAAAAGCGATCATGAACCAACGAACAGCGTAGTAGCGGTCGATCTTGCCGACGGTAAGATTTCGACGCTCGTCGAAGGCGCCGACTTTTATTCGAATCCGCGTGTGAGTCCGAACAGACGCGAACTTTCGTGGCTCGCTTGGCATCACCCGAATTTGCCCTGGGATGGCACAGAGCTGTTTGTCGCGCCGATCTCCGCGGACGGCACGCTTGGTAAAACGCGCAAGATTGCGGGCAGCAATGACGAATCAATTTTCCAGCCAACCTGGTCGCCGGACGGCACGCTCTATTTTGTTTCCGACCGCAGCAACTGGTGGAATTTGTATGCCGATCGAAATGGCGCCGTGGCTTCTGTCCTGCCCATCGAGGCCGAGTTCGGCACACCGCAATGGGTATTCGGGCTGACGACGTTTGCGTTTCGAACAGACGGTAAGATGGTCGCTCGATTCACGAAGGCTGGCGAGTGGAGCGTTGTCGAATTCGATCCGAAATCCGGAAAGTACGAGGCGATTGATCTGCCTTATTCGAGTATCTCAAGCATCGATGTCGCAGCGGAGCGCTTGTTCGCAATTGCCAGCTCGCCCACAGAACCTGATTCACTAGTCGAAATTGATGTTACAAATCGCAAGTGCGAAGTTATCCGCCGCAGCTCGTCCATCGAGGCAAAATCCGAATGGACTTCGGTCCCGCAGGCGATTGAGTTCCCAACCGCTGGCGGCCTGACGGCGCATGCGTTCTACTACCCGCCCAAAAACCCCGACTTCACCGGTCCGCTTGGTGAGTCACCGCCGCTGCTGGTGCTCATTCACGGCGGCCCCACCGCGGCAACCGCTGGCCAATTTCGTTTGACGACGCAGTATTGGACCTCGCGCGGCTTCGGCGTGTGCGATGTGAACTATGGTGGGAGCACGGGATATGGGCGCGAGTATCGCAATCGGTTGCGAGACAATTGGGGCGTGGTGGATGTCGCCGACGCCGCGAACGCCGCGAAGTATTTGGCCGCGCAAGGCAAAGCCGATCCGAAGAAGTTGGTCATTCGCGGCGGCAGCGCCGGGGGTTACACAACGCTCGCGGGCTTGGCTTTCACCGACGTCTTCCGCTGCGGCGCGAGTTCTTACGGCGTGAGCGACCTTTCCCTGTTGGCCAAGGACACCCACAAGTTCGAGTCCCGTTATCTCGATCGGCTGGTGGGGCCGTATCCTGAAAAAGAATCGCTTTACCGTGAAAGATCCCCGATTTCTCATCTCGAAAAGTTCGAACGGCCAGTCATCTTGCTTCAAGGTTCGGAGGACAAGATCGTTCCTCCTGAGCAAGCGGAGCTGATCCTGGCATCGCTCAAAAAGCGTGGCGTACCCGTGGCCTATGTGCCTTTCGCTGGTGAGCAACATGGTTTTCGGAAGGCGGAAAACATTATCCGCGCTTACGAGTCGGAACTGTATTTTTACGCTCGCATCCTCGGGTTTGAATCTGCCGATAAGATTGAGCCAGTCGAGATATTCAATCTGCCGCCGAAGTGACTCGGGGATCGACTCACTCTTTCACCGACCCGAGCGTCAGCCCCGAAACGAGATACTTGCTTAACACCAGAAACACAACTACAACGGGCAAGCTCACAAGGATCGACGCTGCCGCGTAAAGCCCCCATTGCGTCGATAGGCTGGCCTGGAAATTCTTGAGTCCCAGCGGCAACGTGAACATGTCTTCGTCTTGCATCACTTGAGCGGCGACGATGTACTCGCTCCACGACGCCATGAAGCTGAACAGCGCCGTGATTACAAGTCCTGGCACGGCCAATGGCAATATTACGCGCCAAAAAGCCGTCCCCCGGCTGCAGCCGTCAATGCGCGCCGCTTCTTCGAGCGAGACAGGAATCGTGTCGTAAAAGCCCTTCATTTGCCACACGCAAAACGGCAGCGCGGTCGATGTGTAAAATACCATCAAACCGAGATAAGTGTTTATCAACTGCAACTTTGCGATGACGATGTACAGTGGCAGCAGCAACATCGTGGCCGGGAACATCTGTGTGGTGAGAATTGCGAGCATCGTCCCGTTGCGGCCCACAAAACGGAACCGGCTAAACCCGTAACCGCCAATCGCCGCGAGCGTCACGCCCGTCGCCGTTACGGCGAGCGCCACAATGAGCGAATTGGCCGTCCATCGCAAAAACGGCTGTCCCGTGAAAAGCTGCTTGTAACTTTCGAGCGTCCAATTATTTGGAATGATCGCGAGATCGGTTGACCGCAAATTGTTATCTGGCCGTAACGAAATCGAAAGCACGTTGAGCGCGGGGTACAGTGAGATCGCCACGAACAGTAGCAGCACAGCGTGACGCAGCGCGGTGATGAATCTCGATTCTCGCATCGTAACTAGTTGCGGTGGCTTGATTAGGCGTAAACGCTCTCGGTGGCTCGAGTGCGTCGCAAAAAGATAACCGAAAAAACCAGCAGCATCAGGAAGATCAACATCGAAAGGGCGGCGCCGTACCCGTAGCGGTATAAGCTAAACACCGCCTTATAGACGTACGATACGAGAATGTGCGTCGAATCCTGCGGCTCGCCGCCGCTCGAAACGAGCCATATGACGTTCAGGTTGTTGAATGTCCAAATCGTGCCGAGCGTGATTGCGGGCAGCAGCACGGGCTTCAAGAGTGGGAGCGTGATATGCCAAAACTGTCGCGGGCGCGAAGCGCGATCGACCTGCGCCGCTTCATACAGCTCATGTGGAATCCCCTGCATGCCGCCCAGAGCGATCACCATCATGAACGGAAAGCCAAGCCAGACGTTCGCTACGATGCAAGCTTGAAACGCATGTGTGACATCGCCCAACCAGTTCACCGGTGGAGTTAGCTGCAGCAGATGCAACAACCAGGCTGCAGGAGGGAATTGGGAGATCTGTTCCAAGATGAGATTCACTGCGCCGTATTCATAATCGAACATGCCGTGCCAGGTGAGCGCGGTAATGTACGCTGGCACAGCCCAGGGAATAATCAGCAGAATTCGATAGAGCGATTTTCCGAACACTGGGCCGTTAAGTGCGACGGCCAGAAGCACACCTAAGCCCACATGAAATGTCACGTTCACGACCGTCCAAACGATCGTCTTCACGAACACTGTCCAAATCTTGGGATCTGTCAGCACTTCTTCGTAGTTGCGAAGCCCGACAACCCGCCAGTCGCGAAAATTCGCAAGCGACATATTCGAAAGCGAGAGCACAATATTGTAAAAGAACGGAAACACGATCACTGCAAAGATGCAGATGATCGAAGGGAGCACGAACAGGTAGGCAATTTTGTTGCGCGGCCAGTCTTTCGCGAATCGCGCTACGCTACCTCGCTGCCAGTACACAAGTCCCGCCACGAGCAGCAGTCCCGCGATATTGATCGCGGCCACCGAGTTATCGGGCGCCGAATCGGCATGGATTTGGGCAATCTTTTCGATCGCCTCACTCTGCATTTCTTTGGCGGCATCCGCCGGCGTGACGGCGCCCGCCAACAGTCCTTGGTACGATGGCCGCATCGCGTCCCAGATCGCGCGCAATTCGGTGTCGACCGGCATCAGGCGCCCATTCTTGAGCTGCGCGAGCGAAGTCTTGAGTGTCGCGTCCGTTTGAAACAGCGGGTCGTTCTGGATCGACGTTCGCCCTGGCAGCATCTTCAATTCGCTAACGACGCGGTGCTGCACTTCATCACTCGTCATGTGCCGGACGAACGCCATTGCGGTCGCGGCGATTTCGGGCCGAGTGTTCGCGTTGAGCGAATAGCCTTTGGGAGCGAACAAGGTTCGCATCGGTTCGCCGGTTGCCGAAACCACCGGCAGTACCGCGACCGCGGCGTCTATCCCTGGCGTGGCGATATATTCGGCCCAACTCCAATCGCCGTTGATGATCATCGCCGCGCGGCCCGTCTTGAACAGCGAATCCGCCAGGTCATAGTCGCAATGCCGCGGCGCTACTCCCGCGTCCGACAGCGATTGCATGTACGTCCACGCGGCGACGGCCTGCGGCGTGTCGAGCGATGGCGTCGGAGGAGTTACGGGAATCGATGAGCTGCCAGCAGGTGGCCGATCGTTAAACACCCATCCGCCATAGCCCGTGAGAAACGGAATCCCGAAAAACGGCTCAGTGAAGTTCCACACCAGACCGTAGCGATCTTTTCGGCCGTCGCCATCTTCATCGATCGTGTTCTCGACCGCTAAGTTGGCCAGCTCTTCCGACGTTTTTGGCGGCTCTTTGATAAACCGGCGGTTGTAGACGAGCGCCAAATGGTTGCCGAACCGATCGGCGATTTGGACGAGCTCCTTCTTCAGCGGCTCTCGACTCGCGGGCAAGTAAGTCAGTGCGCCGTCAACAAAATCTGCCCGCTGCTCCTGCGGAAACCACGGACTCATGTCTTGAACGACGCCCATCGTTTGCAGCGCGCCGAGAACGTCGGACGGACCATAAATCAATTCCGGGCCGCCGCCCGCGAGTGCCGCCGCTTGAAAACCGCTACGAAGCTCCTCGGTCTCTTTATAGAGAGCGCGAACATGAATGCTTGGGTTCGCCTGCTCGAAGCGAGCGATTTCGCGTTCGAGGAATGATTTTTCAGTCGGTCGCGACTGATGCCAAATCGTGATCACCGTCCGCGGATCCGACTTCGCACAACCGGTAATTAGCAGGAACGCGAGCAGAACCCAATTCTTGTAGGGGAATTCGTGAGAACTCCGAGGCAGCAAGCTCGAATTCTCACGAATTCGGCTACAAAAACTTGCCCCCGCTGATAATCGAGTCGAGTTCACTTCGACGACTGCACCCGCAGCACTACGCCGTCGACTGCAGGAATTGTGACCGTTGGCTGTCCGTCTGTAGACTCGATCGTAACTTGATCGACATTACCAGACGCCGTAAATATTTGCGCGACAGAAGAACCTGCCGCGGTTGGCACTTTCCAGCGAAACGGCGCATGGCCGCGATTGAGGCCAACAAAAAGAGTTTCGTGAGCGTCGTTCCGGAGGAAACCGAGGAATTCGGCTGGGTCATCCGCCGTCACGAATTCGATGCCTCCTTGCCGCAGCGCGCTCGACTCGCGCCGCATGGCAATGGCCGCCCGATAGTAGTTGAACAGATTGTCATCGAACTTCACTTCATCGGGGTCACGTTTGCGGCCGAGCGGGTCGGCCTGTTGGGGTTCATAGGTGAGCTCCGGCCACACCATGGGCATCCGGTCGCAGGGATCGTCCGCACCCCACATGCCCGCTTCATCGCCGTAGTAGACCATCGGTGGACCGATGTACGTCATTTGCAACAGCACGACCAACCGTTGCACGCGCCGCTCCTCATCGTTCGGTTTGCGCACGTCGTACGTCGGTACGTTGCGTGGCGAAACATTGATGTCGTAATCGAACCGCGCCGGCTGAGAATACGGCCGAAGACCAGCGTTCACGATCATCGACGCCGAGCGATCCGTATCATGCGAATCCATCAAGTTCTGCAGGGCGTACTGCATTGCGGGGGGATACTCATTCCGCCGATCATTGAATTGCCGTTCGGCGCCGCTAGGCGCTAGCGTTTGATCGATTAGGAACCCCTTCGTCGGGATCGCGAAGCCGTGATAGTTCATCGTGGCGGAAAAGCCACCGTCTTCAAGGAAGCGACGAGCATCGTCCCAGATCTCGGCGACTGTGTACGCCTGCGGATTAATCTTGCGAACCAAAGCGTGCCAATCGCGCCAAAAGCCAGTCGGCACTTCGTTCGCTACGTCGAGCCGCCAGCCGTCGATGCCATCCGACGGGTCGCCGTCGCCGTTCGGATCCATCCAGCGCCGTGTGCAATCGAAAATGTACTTTTTAGGCCCCTCGTACATATCGTTGCCTTGGGCGTTATCGGCGAACTCGGGCAGCGAGTCGGTGCCCCACCAGCCCTTGTAGCGAAACTCGTTTTGTGGCGTCGCCGGATCATCGAACGACTGCACGATGTACCAGTCCTTGTAGGGTGAGTCGGCTTGGCGCTTTCGCAAATCGGCAAACGCGAAGAAGTCGCGGCCTGTATGATTGAAGACGCCATCGATAATGATGCGGATGCCGCGCGCGTGCGCTTGCTTGAGCACTTCGAGGAAAAGTTTATCGGCCGCCGTCCACTGCCACGAGGCCGGGTCGGCCGTCTCGGCGGCGATCATCTTCAAGTCGCCCGACGGATCAGGACCAAAATAGGGATCGATATGATGAAACGACGCCCCGTCGTATTTGTGCAGGCTCTTGGCATAAAACACCGGGTTAAAATAAATTGTGTTGATGCCCAAGTTCGACAGGTAATCGAGCTTGTTCAAAACGCCCTGCAGGTCGCCGCCATAGCGTCGATCGAAGACGCCGTTCTCAAAAAAGTTTGGCCCGCGCTCCTTCTCCCAGTCCGCCCGCGCGTACCAATCGCCCGTCCATGGCGAAATCTTCCAATCTTTCGGCACGTTGTCCGGCGATTCAAGCGATTCGCGTGTCGGGTCGTTCGACTTATCGCCGTTGCAATAACGCTCGGGAAAAATTTGATAGAACACTGCGTCCTGCACCCAAGACGGCTCGGCAACCGTCGCTGCTAGTTGCGGAACATCCTTCCCCGCAACGCTGTGCGCTACGGGCCGTATTTCAGTGTCGACGTGGCTTGTCTGCCGATCGCGTTGGGTCGCCGAGGCATCTCGCTGTGCGCTGGTGGCAACAGCCTGATTGGCGTCAACCGTGCGCTGGCTGCAGCCGGCAGCTATGGTCAGTAGCAATAACAAAGCCAGCGACAGGGCCTGGCGAGCGACGCTACACCATGGGGGTCGACATGCGGCGCGGGACGTACGGAACATAGAATGAGCGTGATGCGTTACATCCATTTGTCGCCAGCCTTGCCGACCCTTCAACCGTCATGCGGTTGAGAAACGCCGCCGACGAAATGCTCATCGGCGGCGCCCAAATAAAACAAACTATGCTGCGCTATCGTCGACGCAGTGCACCGCAAACCAGACCACCGACCACCATAAGCAAGAATGACGCTGGTTCCGGAACCGCGGCGAGCTGCGCGCCCGATCCCGCTCCGGAATTTGCCACGCTCACGTACTGGTTGCCCGGGAAATCGAGGTCCAAATTCATAGGCAAAGCACCGTAATTGCCAAAAAGAAGTCCGTCGCCCCCGAACTGGTTTGAAATGTAGTCGTGGCTCCCGTTGTTGACAAAGACTGCCAGTTTGATCGGTCCGCTACCGGCGGTAGCGCCGATCTGCGAAAGCGGAATTGAGAATTCGAGTCCGGTATTTACGTTCTGCGGATCGCCCGTCGTCGCCGTTCCGTACGGGGAATCGCCAGTTACACCCGCTGTGTTGCTGTTGTCAAAAGCCATCTCCAATCCAACCGTGTTATTGAAGTTGCGGTGATTCTTGGTGTTGCCGACGTCGTTCGGATCGACGTTCAGCGCAAATCCGACTTCTGCCGCGGCACAGCCGTTGCCACTGTTGTCCGTGTTGCAGCCGCCGCTGGTGGTCGCGTAGTTGCGATCAATCAGTTGTCCTTGCGCGAGCCCGGGCAACGCTGGGCCCGTTAGCGTTCCCGATGCTCCTTGCGTCGGGTCGTTGGGGTACCAAGGACTGTCGGCCAGCGTCGTCGTGCCCCCGAAATGCGCTCGCCAAATATCGTAATCTCCGCTATCGATCACGCCGTTGTTGTTGCCATCCAGACCCGTGCCGTGTGGCACCGTTTGACCCATCGCGTGCCGCCACATCACATAATCGGCCGCATCTGTCGCTCCATTGTGGTTGTAGTCGCCAGGAAAACGCAGCACATTTGGCTTGCCTTGTGGCGCGACCTGGTACCCGGCGGCAACCACCGCCCCGTTCGTACCTTGAGTTAGATCCGCGTAATGCGCAGATATCGCCCAAAACCCTAGCGAAGACCCTCCTGGCGGAGTTACGTTTTCCTGCCCGTTCGTGAACGACAGGTAATAATCTGCACTGAAAGCGGAATCGAACGTCAGTCCATTAAGACGTTGCAACGCCCCATCGGTCGTGCCAGGGCCGCCGCAGCAATAGGCATCGACTCCCGCCGGCAAGGCCGACCCGTTGATCGTATTCACGCCGCCTGCCTTGGAGTCGACGAATACTTCCAGCTTGTTAAAGTTATCCTCTAAATTCCCAGTTACAGTTACATAGAGCCGGCCATTTTGGACGGTCCCGTATACCTGGTCGATTTCTGAACCGCCGCCCGCGTGAACCTGATCGCCGGCGCCCGCGTTTCCGAATTGCGTATTCGTGTTCTGAACGGAAAGTGCGGTGCCGTACCCATCGCCAGCTGTGACGCTTCCATCCATCGTCGGCACGGCCCAGGCCGGAGCCGCGCTGGCCAGGCCGAAAATCGTCAACCATACATAACGCTTCATCTTAGGTCCTCCTTCAACGAACCAAAAACATTCAGTAGTCAAAGATTGTTCATTCTTGCCCGCTTAATTCCACCGAGCCTGCGATCACGCCGACAAAAACCGATCGCCGTGAGCCCCAACATCATCAGGGTCGATGTCGCAAGTTCCGGTACCGCTGCCCCACCGATTCCGCTTCCCGCGCCTGCCGTCAGTGCTTGTCGCACGAATCCAAAATTGCTCCGCCAAATCGCGAAATCATTCGCGTCCACATGGCCGTCCAGGTTGGCGTCTCCCTGCTCGTATTGCGTGCCGGTGCCGCTTCCGTTCCGCCACAAGACATAATCCGCCATATCGACCTTGCCATCCAGGTTGAAATCCCCCGGCATCGAGCGGAATTCTTGGGTGATCATCGTCGAAATATCTGCGGCGTTCACCACACCATCGACGTTCATGTCGTACAGCCAAACGCCGGCGCCGAAGTGCGAATACATGGCAGCCACATCGGCAGTATCCGCCGTTCCCGAGCCATCGACGTCCGCCCGCTTCAGCAGCAAATTCGTGTAAGAAGTAAGCGCCGCAGCTGTCGCGCCTTCGCTGACCATTGCCGCGCCGAGCGCGAACAAATCGCGGTTGTCATTAAGCCCATCGCCGTTTACATCGAACTGTGCTCGAAACTTTGCTCCCTGGCTGTAAAGGACGTCTTCAACGGTATTCGTGCCAGCCGCTCCTTGAATGTCGCTCGCTTGAATAGCACCGTTGCCGTTCATATCGCCGAAGCCCGAACCAATATTGCTGTTGGTGAACAATCCGGGCAAACGCTGCACGTTGAAGTTGCCCGTCGGCTCATATGTGACAACCGTGGCCACGTGATTGCCTTTAGCCAGATTGCTGAAGCCATACACGAACTTATTTTGGTCGTAATAGCTCATCAAGTTGCCCGACCCGATCATTTGTAAAATCTGCGCTTGCGTCGTGTTCGCAGGCAGATCGAGTAGTACAAACATGTTGCTCGCCGTTCCATCGACGCTATTCATCACGAGATCGCGGTTATTCGGATTGGTGGGGTCCGATGAAAACGGATTGAAACTATCCACTGCCGAAACCGGTGGGAGCCGATCGACGTAAATCGTCTCCTTGAAATCGGTGAACACCGAGGGTCCGCCATCGCCGCCGGTCGCCGCGTCGCGATGCCGAAACGCCCGCACCGTGATGTAGTGCATTCCTTCGCTAAGCTGCGTCGTATCGATCGACTGTGCATACAACCCGCTGCCCGTGCCGACATTCGTCGACCCGTTCCAGATGTACCCCGGCGTGCGCGTTGTGGTGAAATTCTCAAAACCGTAGCCCACGTCGCCGACGGTGGTGTTATCGATTCCCGCCACGTTGTTAATGTTCATCCCGCCATCGACTTTGATCATCGCCGTATCGCCGTCGGCGTGAACATCGCGCACGAACTGCCCTGCATGGTCAGGATCCGCCAGGCTCACCGGCGTCGTATTTAGCTGCAATGTGAACGTGTTCGATGTAACGACGTCGATATTCGCCAGTCGCGCCGTACCGTTATTCGCGATCGTCGGCGTCGCCCCGGCCAACACCTGTGAGGCGCCCCGATTCGACAGAGTCAGCGAACCTTGCGGCGCCGCGACTCCGTAAATCACATAACCGTGGTCCTGTCCGTTGTTGCTCGGAATACTGAGATTCACTTTTCCGGATGCATCAACTTTGATCGTGTCCGGAATCACGCCGGTTGGATCGACAGTCGTATCGGCCGCGTTCCCCGTCAGCTCAACAAGGATCGTTCCCGGTGCAAAATCTGTTTGGACGCCATTTCGCACCTCCACGAACGCATCGTTCCGGCTATTAAGCGCCACCACCGCCGACTTCGACCGCTCATAAACGTACACGTTCGAAAAGCCGCTCGGGTTGAACGCGTCATCCAGCCATCGTTCTTTAAAGTCGCCGCGACCGTACGAGTTGCGAATCTGCACGAGCTTCGTCACGGCGTCGCCATAGTAGCCGCCGAGCGCATCGTTGCTCATCGGGTTCGCCGTCCCCCCTTCGTCATGCGGGAAGTCGCGATTATCGCCAAACTGCTTCGCGTTTTCGTAAACGATAGAATTTCCCGGCAGCATCAGCGTGTACGCGTACGCGACGTTCTTAAGCGCCGGGAAGCCGCTCGATTGGTTGTC
>DATBAY010000471.1:0-16703 GCA_036271295.1 Lacipirellulaceae bacterium
GGGTGCCTAAGGGCAAGCACCCTATTTTTTCTCAATCCTCCGAGGGGCGTTGCCCCGGCCACCCAGCACGGCAGTTGCGACGTGAGAGCTAATTATTTCTCTGGATTCGGCGGACAATCGCCCAGTAGATCGAACGCCAAGGGGTGTTCGCTCATGGGATCTTCAATCCGGATCGATTTTTTTCCGGCGAGGAGGTCTTCGATGAGATGCCCGACTAACTCCGCACGCCAGCCCGTGGCGAGCAGCGGCGGATCCGTATTGTCGCTGGCGAAGTCGAGGCGATAGGCAATCAAATCGCGCACATCGGTAGCCGTGCCGGCGAGACTCGTGGCTACATTTGCGTTGCGACAAATGCTGGAGAGTGCAGGCGAGAGAAATTGCCCCAATAGATTGAGCTGCGAGGGCATCGCCTCTTGCGACGGGCGCTCAATATCTCCGAGTGGAGCTTCGAGCCCGCGCTTGACGCTGGCCGCGAGCTCATCGAGCATCTCGGGCTTCATACCGCCGTGCATGCCGCGAACTGCGCGGATCTTTTCGATGTTATCGCTTTTGCGCTTCGCCATCTCCACAAGTAAATCATCGCGCAACACGCGCCGTGGGGGCACATCGCGCTTCTCGGCTTCATTGCGCCGCCACATCCACAATTCGCGAACGATCGCCAGGCTTCGCGGCGACAGGCTGCCCAAACCCGACACGCGCCGCCAACGCGGGTTCTCCCGCGAATCCAATAAGTCGCTGAGCCAGCGATCCATTTCTTCGCCCAGCCATTCCAGCCGATTGAGCTGCTTAAGCTTGCGGCCCAACGTTTCGTACAGCGGCAGCAAGTATCGAACGTCTTCGAGCGCGTAATCGATTTGCTCTTCAGAGAGGGGACGCCGACGCCAATCGGTGCGCTGCTCACCCTTGGCAGGCCGCGCATTGAGAAACCGGGTCACCACGGATCCATACGACGATGGAAATTCTGCACTGCAGAATCCAGCGGCGAGCTGCGTGTCGAACAAATTAGCCGGCACCCGACCGCATGCCGTCAGGGCGAAATTCACTTCCTCACGCGCGGCGTGCACGATGGTCGAATGTTCGCCCTCGGCGAGTACCTGCCAAAAGGCGCGCATATCGCCGACGCGATACGGGTCGATCACCGCCAACTCGTCCGGCGTGACAACCTGCACGAGGCACAACTCGGGTCGAAACGTGTCTTCGGAGACGAACTCCGTGTCGATTCCGATGCGATCTGCGCGCGCCAGCCGCCGACAAAAGTCGGCAAGTTCGGCGGGGCTGTTGATCGACTCGTGCGACACGGCTGGCAACAAAGGCAGCGGCGGCCACTCAGTTGGGATTGTGGAGCGAAGCACCCCCGCCCAGGTGCACCGGCTTTCCGCTTTGAACTTAGACCCCCAATATCAACTGCTAAGCGAATCGCGACAAGCCGAATCGGTAAAATTTCGGTGCGACGCGTAAAAAAAGTGATCTCGCTGCGCAATCCGTATGGTCTGCGCGTGAAGCCATCCCTGTTACAATTCGGGGCACAAGAAATCACGAAACAATGTTGAGTGCTCCGCCGCTGGCCCGTTAATGCGCGAAGTTTGGCTAAAATCGAATCATCGGGCAATTCTATTCGGTTGCCTGCCGCCGCTGGCGCTGGCTACTTTGGGTGCGTGGATCGGACTCGCCGCCGCGGAGCACTCGGCGTGGCGCTGGGTGGGCGCGGCGGGTGTGCTTCTCGGGACGCTCGTCGCCCTGTTCATGCTGCTGCAACTGCGGCGACCGCGAATCGCGTTCCGCACAGGTGACGTGTTGTTTTACTTGCGTACCGGTCCCCCGCTCGCGGTGCCGCTCGAAATCGTCGAGTCGTTTTTCGCCGGCCAAGGCCCGGCGCATTTGCCGGCAGTAACCAACCAACCACGGACTGTGAACCTGGTCGCTCGCTTATCGCGACGCCATCCCGAGTGGGCCGAGCAACCTGTAAAAGTCGCCCTGGGGTCTTGGACCGATGGCTACGTGACGATTCGCGGTTCCTGGTGCGAGCCGTTGGATAGCGAAACGATTCGCCGACTCAATCGGCGGCTCAAAGAAGTCAAAGACGAGCGCGAGCAGAACTGAGCGCAACGCAATGAACGACATCACTATTGATTTCACTCGGCCCGGACTCTTGGTGAGCGTCCGCAACGTTGCCGAGGCGCAAACTGCTCTGGCGGCTGGCGCCGACGTGATCGACGTGAAGGAACCGAATCGCGGGCCGCTGGGCGCCGCGGATTCGGGCGAAATCGCGAATATCGTCGAGGCGATAAAATCGCGGGTCCCCGTTACTGCCGCAATGGGCGAATTACTGGAGCTAGACCCTACGAAGCGTTGCGAGCCGAGCGACTCACGCATCCCGTCCGGAATCTCGCTGTACAAACTAGGCTTGGCAGGCTGCGGCTCGATGAGCAATTGGCAATCGCGTTGGCTGCAAATAGTCGCCAAATTACGTGATGAACCTCCAGCCTCGAGCGCCAAGCCCGTCGCAGTCGTTTATGCCGATTGGCGAGCGGCCGATGCACCGGGGCCGGAAGAAGTTTTGCGCGCCGGAATCGCCGTCGGCTGCCCTGCTCTGCTTGTCGATACCTGGGATAAATCGGCCGGCGGCTTGTTTGAGCATTGGTCGCTCGGAGGCTTGCAAGATTTCGTGCGGCAAGTTCAGCGCGAGCGGATGATCGTCGTCCTGGCCGGCGCGCTTGCCGGCGACCAAATTAGGCGTGCGGCTTCGCTCGGTCCCGGCCTCGTGGCGGTGCGGGGCGCAGCCTGTGAACAAGGTCGCAACAGCGCCGTTTCGTTCGACCGGGTCAGGTTAGTAAAACAGCTACTTGCTGACTCGGAATTAAGTGAAATCGCTCCTGGCAAGGCATCGAAAGCAGCGCCCTACTGAGTTTTTGGCGAAGGCTACAAAACCGGTTGGCTCGGCATTGAAATTGCGTTCGCGCGTTTGGACTTGACGGAAGTAACTGGCCAATAATTTCCTTGACAACGCGCGGAGATTCCGGATATTTGGGATCGTTCAAGGCGACTCAATAGTTAAGCAATTGAACGAATTAAGGGGTGGCTGCATGAAGAATGTATTGGACGCGATTCGAGATGGCGATTGGTTTTTCGAACCCGAGGATGTTCCTCCGAGCCGCTACCAAGCGACGTCGGCCATCCCAGGCACCGATGCCAAGTTGGAGATTCTCGCCGAGCGCGCGCGCGCTGGCTTGCCGCTGTGGCATGAACGCGATCGCTTGGATTACGAAGATTCTGGCGCTTCCTGAAGGTCGCCTCGCTGGGAGCGCGCAAAGGGCCCCTGGAAGCCCAAAGGTCTATGTTGGATATTGGAAGTCCCGCAGGCCCTGCGATTAAACATCCAACATCGAGTGCTCAAATGCCTAAAATCGGAGTTCGCGTTCCCCATACGCTGACCAAGGACGAAGCCCGCGCGCGGCTCGAACGATTCGCCGAAATGCTGGAAGCGAAGTTCGCGAATCAGTTAAGTGATTTGCAACAATCGTGGGACGGCGACACGCTGAAGTTCCATTTCAAGACGTACGGAATCCCGCTCGATGGCGGGATTACGGTCGGCGACAACGAGCTCAACGTGGCCGGCGATATTCCATTCGCCGCGATGATGTTCAAGGGCAAGATCGAGTCGGAAATCCGCGAGCAGCTGGAAAAAATTGTTGCCGCTTGACGATTTGTGTCAAATAATTTTCACGGCGCAAGCCGGAAAGAGTTTTCACCACGACGACACCAAGGACACGACGCAAATGCGGCCTCTTTTAGTTTTTTCTTCCGTCGTGCTCGTCGTGTCGTCGTGGTTAATTCCTTAGCGCCGCTGCGCGAGAGATCGCGTGCTTGCCGCGTCACTTGCCATGCCGCTGCGGCACCACCAGAATTTGATCGCCCTCTTCCCGGTATTCCAGTCCCGCTGGCTCGAGCAGAGCATCGAGCAGCTTTTCTTGGTCGGCGTTTGTTACCGAGAATGACACCCGCTGATCCAGCGACTTGCCGGCAGCCCGAATTGCATCCTCATCGATTTGAAGACTCCAATGCAGCCGATTGGCTAACTCGCGCAAGACCGCGCCGACCGGCTTCTCTTGAACGTGCAACGTGTAAACCTGCTTGGTGCCTCCTGCGGAGTGTGTCGTCGCCTTCGATGGCGTGTGGCTGCGGACCGTCTTTTTAACCGCCGGTGCAACACCTGGAGATAACGGTAAGATCCGCACCAACTGCTGATCTCGTTCGAATTCGAACGTTAAATCGAAGCCAATCAACAGCACTGTCAATTCTTCGGTCAGACTCATCTCCGGCAGTTCGTTAGCTGCCCAAAGATCGTGTGGAATTGCTTCTGGATTAGCGAGCCGCCAACCGCATTGTTTAACCGCGTTCATGGCGATCTGGCGCGGCTCACTGAGCCGCGGCCAAGAAAGCGCATGCTTAACCAATACAGTGCTTCTCACATCACCTGGCAACCGCGCCACATCGCGCGCTCGCAAGCTCGCGAGCGGCCGCAACCGGCCTGCGACAGAAGTAGGTGCTAAATACAGCAAACGTCCCAGCCGCGCGACGTCCAATCCGCAGGCATCGGCGATACCGCTTAGCGCCTGCTCGGCCGAACTTGCGGACATATCCAATGTCACACGTTGATTCGGGTCGACGCGGCGATCTACAAACACGGGCTCGTTGAACAGCAGTTTGAGTCGATCCAACGTTTCCCCCAGTGGCACGCCCTGCCAATGGACGGTCGCCGTCGCAGTGCGGCGCTCGGTTGCTATTGTTCCGTCGGCACTTGTCGACACATGCGCATCGCTCTCGTCATCATGCCGCTCAAATTGTGCGAATGAATCTCTGGCAAGGAGAGCTAGCGCCGCCACCGCAATGGACCACACCAGGTTTTGCGTCGAGCGCGAGAACACGGAAATTATCCTTGTCAAGATGTTGGTCGCTTACGGCAACAACAGCGCTTGCGGAGCCGCGCCGTGTCAAGTGAAATCATTTTTTTGCGGCTGCGAAGTTTCGCGCGTCATCAACGGTCCAACCCGCATCGTCGAGCAATCGCCGCACTTCTGCATACCGTGCGCGAGTAGCGCGATGGTCATTATACCGGCACGCAAGTTTCTCAAAATATCGCCTTACCACCCGACTGCACAATCTCGCGTGCCCAATTGATTTTTTCGTTGTGCTCCCTTCATTTGTGATTACACTCAACCCTAGAGATTGGCGGGGACGGCCGGCCTAATCAGGTTGCACTCGGGCAGGTGCACCACTTTTCGCCGCCGTGTCAACACGAATGATTCGTAACCGCGCACGAGTGCGGATCTCATGGAAGCGGCAGTCGATCGCCGCAGCGGTTAATCGCATTCACCGTGCGCTCGGGGCAAGCACGCGAATGCGGGCGTTTTCATTGAGCAGACAACTTTGGGCCAGATGTAACGGAGTC
This sequence comes from Lacipirellulaceae bacterium, assembly GCA_036271295.1. Classification (GTDB taxonomy): domain Bacteria; phylum Planctomycetota; class Planctomycetia; order Pirellulales; family Lacipirellulaceae; genus JABDGM01. Next base: position 5,450 of record DATBAY010000471.1, read on the forward strand.
ACAGACGTGGACACTCGTCGCGTTCGCACCCCGGTTCTCGTCATCTACTACAATCGCTATCTCACGAATAGCGATTGTGCGATGTTCATCAAGCGCGTTGCGCGGCGCTATACGAACCAATCGCTCGAGCGCCTGGTGGCCATGGGCGATCACGTTGCCCGCCGGGCTGCCGTGCTGGCGCTCAGCCTCATGGGCGACTATACCTCGAACAGCGTCCTCGGCCGGGCTCTCGTCGATCGCGACCGGGGCGTGCGGACAATTGCCGAGACGGGCATCCGCGAACTCTGGTGCCGTGTCGGCAGCCGCCAACAGCAGGAAATGTTGCGCGAAGTGGCCGACCTCAACGACCAGCGTCAGCACGGCGAAGCGGCCCGCCTCGCCACCGAGCTCATCCACAATTCCCCGTGGATCGCCGAAGCCTGGTGCCAACGCGGAACCGCCCACTACCATCTCGGCCAGTACGACGCAGCGATTCGCGACTGCCACCAAGCGCTCGAAATCAATCCGTACCACTTCACCGCGGCCGCCGGCATGGGGCAATGCTACATGCTGCAGGAGAACCCTGTCGCCGCGCTCGAAGCCTTCCGCCGCGCGCTGCGGCTAAACCCTGGCATGGATGAAGTCCGAGCCCAAGTCGTGCGTTTGCAGCGATCGCTGAAACGCGAGTAGAACGTATCGTAGTCGTCTCTCTCCGCGAGACGACAAATAAAAAAACCGCCTGGCCGAATCATCGGCCAGGCGGTAGTTCTTTCTAGTTATCGATTTCTCGTAACTGCGGCTTAGTGGATCACCTCGCCGCCCACTTCACTTGGTCCATCAGTCCCACCAGTGACCGGCGGAGCTGGAGGAGCCGGCGGGGTCGGTGTCGTCGTGGTGGTGGTATCAGAACCTGGCTGAGTACCGTTCGTGCCACCCGTGCCATCTGGGCTGGTCGTCGTACCGCCGCCGCCGGTCTCATCCGTCGAGGTCGTCACGCCGCCGCCACCGTAACCCGAGTCATCGGTACCGTAGCCCGATGGATCGTAGCTGCAGCACCCGTCGTCGCTATAGCAAGGCGTGTAGCAAGGTTCGTAGCAGGGAGTGTAGCAACCGTAGCTCGAGTAGCAGCTGGGGTAGCAGTAGTTGGCGTAGCAGCCCCAGTTCGAGTGGCAGTGATCCGAGTGGCAGTCATCGTGGCTGCAGTCGCTATCGTGCTTGCTGCTGCCGTCGTGCTTACCTTTGCCGTTGTCTGCCATTTTGCTGCTGTCGCCCGACTTGCCGTTCTTCGAGCCGTCCGAATTCTTGCCGTTCTTGCCGTTGCCGGCCGTCTTGGTGCTATCCGTCTTGGAGGTCTTGCTGCCATTCGAGCCGTTCTTGCCATTCTTCTTGCCGTCGTTACCGGCGGTTTTGGTGCTGTCCGTCTTTGAAGTCTTGCCATTCTTGCCTGTGCCGGCCGTCTTGGTGCTATCCGTCTTCGAAGTCTTGCCGTTCTTGCCGCCGGTCGTGCTGGCCGTCTTATCGCTATTATTCTTGGACTGGTTTTTGCCGCCAGTCGCTTTCGTTCCATGCGTGCTCGCCGTCTTGGCGTTGATCTTTTTACCGTTTGAGCCGTTGTTCTTGTTTCCGTTCGAGCTGGCCGTTTTGTTGCCAGCCGTCTTGGGCGAATGGCTCGTGGTCTTCTGCGAGTTCTGGCTGTTCTTATTACCGTTCGAGCTGGTCTTGCTGCCGGAGCTCGATTTATGGTTGTTGGCACTGGAGCTCGACTTCATGCTGCTGCCGCTCGATTTGTTGCCGCCGCTGGACTGGCTGGAGTTCGAATGGCTGCTGGAGCCACCGCCGCCCTTGCCGCCTTTGGCCAAGGCAGCATCGCCGATCATGAGGCCGGCTGCGGTCGCGAGAACCGCGATCATTTTGAAACTTGAGGTCTTCATCGTTCATTCTCCCGGATAAGATAGTGTGGTGTTTCGAGTGGGCGATTGCCCCCCCTTTTCACGGTCTAATACGGGAGTTGGCGCGACTGTTACAGCCAGCCCCACTTTTTTCGAAGTTTTGAAAAGATTCCCGCGATCAGGCGCCGCCCGCCCAAACAAAGTCGACCAAGTGCCAGTTAATCGGCGGCGTGAAGCGCCCGCTCATATTGCCCAATGTGGATAGGTAGGAGGCGTTTCCGACGCCGATTCGCCCCGGTTTCAGCAGTGACGTGACGCCTAACCCGCCATCTCCGCCGCCAAGTGGAAATCCCCAGCAACAAAACTGGGGCAAGGTGGCTCTCTTTCTCGTGCTGCTGCTGGTGATGGCGTGGGTTTATGAATCGCAGCCCGCTGATACCGGCCCTGCCGGAAAACAAACGCCGCTTCCGCCCGCTCCCACGCAAAACGATGCGGCCACCCGGCAACGCCCGCCGCTCGACCGCGACTCGCCAGCCGCCCCTCGCCCCGTGGCATCTCAGCGCTCGGCGCCAATTGAAAATGACGCCGACGCCACCCATCCGGCAAGATCAAACACGCCTCGCAACGCCGGCTTGACCGTGCGCAATGCACGCGTGACCGACGAGGACGGCAGTGTCATCTATCGCGGCGACGTCGATCTCGGCCCGACCTTAGACCGCATTGACCGCGGCAAGCGCCTGCGATTCTCCCATGACGGAATCGTTTTCGAAAACCGTGAGCGGCGCCTGCCGCAAAAGCCCAGCGGTTACTATCACGAATTCGTTCATCCCACGCCGGGCGACGACGGCCCCGGCGGCCAGCGCGTCGTGCTCGGCCGCGAGGATGAAGTTTATTACACGCCCGACCACTACCACACGTTCCGCCGCGTTCAATAAGACATGTCAACTCAGCCCGCAATCGAGTTCATCGACGACATCACGGGCTTCCGCGCGCCCAATGCATTCATAGCACGGTTGGGTGGACCGTTGCGCCGCAAAGCCGAACTCCTGAATGCGCTCGCCTTGGCCCTGATATTCCCCAAGTACTTTGGTCGCAATTGGGATGCGCTTGAGGAATGTCTCCGCGATTTGTCTTGGCTAGGCGACAATCGTCCGGTGGTGCTGCTTCATAAACAAATGCCGCTCGCTCGCCGCACCCAACGACTCCTCTATCTCGATATCCTCAAAAAGGCTGTGCTTGCTCATGGTGGACGGTTAAGGGTGATTTTTCCTGCGGCAAGCTAGCAGTCCTCTTGAGCACTACACGCATCGACCTGCCTGCGCATCCTGCACTGGACCAAAATCAGTCGGGAAGTCACCATACCCGGCGGCGAAGCATAGAAGGTAAGCATCGAGGCTCACTGGCCATGCAGGAAATCTGCTGTCAAGTATTCGAAGGCTTGGGCAATCGGATTAACGCGATCGCCTCAGCGCTGGTAACAGGCAGGTCAATCCATTTGTGGTGGGCCGTCAATAAGCATTGCCCAATTCAGTTCGAGCGCGTGTTCAGGCACTCGTTCGGAATGCGCGTGACGAATGAAGACGTCGTGTCTTACAAGTACTGCCGCTTTCCCAGTCATCTGTGCTGGTTTTATCCGCAAAATCTGGATGGGCTGCCGCGTACGGTCTTCCAAGATCGGATGACGACCGCTTACCGGCAAATCTTGGATGCATTCTGGATCACCGAGTGGGCTAAGCCCGGTCCGCGTGCACTGGGAATCGCCTATCGCCATCATCTCGAAGGCGTCGATACGTTCGACCACTTTTGGAAATGCTTGCAAAACGTGATCGCCGAGCAGCGCCCATTGCACGTGCATCTCGCAACCGACTCACTCGAAATTAGGACGCAAATCGACAGCCGGCTGACGGAGATCGGGATCGGCGTAACAACGAACGAGTACCCCCTCATGTCTCATGACTTCGATCGCTCGTCCGCGAACGTGTTGGGGATGTGCGCCGAGTTGAAATCGCTCGCTTGCTGCGAGCTGGGCGTGGTTGCCAATTCCACCCGTAGTACGGTAGCCGATTCGCTGCGCGGCATCGGCGTGCGACCGTATTTTACAAAAGACGACGGGTGGCACCGCTACAAAGGGCGCGACCACTTATTCGAAGCCGGCGTCAGCGTTCTCAGCGCGCGGATGACAAAAGCGGCCTAACAAGCTCGGATACGTAGCGCAACTTCAACTAAAAGAGTACCTGCAAAATAGATTTCGCGTTTTTTACTCCCACCATCACACGTCCCATAACGTCAGCGTGTTGCCGTAGTGATCGCGATACACGTCATAGTCGCCAGAATCCACTACGCCGTTATCATTTCCATCCGCTCGCAAATCAGTCGTGTTGCGAAAGCCCAACACTTTCGGACAGTGGCGGGCTATCGCACACGTATACTGCATCGCAAAAATGAATAACTATCGCCAATTCTTAATGATGACATCAAAGTCAGTTTTGCTTGCAATGAAAAGTGGCTTGCCGCTCTTGAATAGAATTAATCGATCAGTTGCGATCTGTTTTCGCTCAAGAGTGGCAATGTCTACCGCCTTTTGCTGCCATAAAACTGCATTGGGAAAATCGGCTTCTTGTGCGTAGATGCTTGCTAGGAATGACAGACGAAGGCAGTCATTAGATTCTGTGTTCGCGCACATTTTTTTGGCTAGCTTTATTGCAAGCGGTGGGTCACGCAGGTCTGTTTGTGGACATGCTACTAGAATTATGCATTCGGCGACCGTTGCGATACTGTTGCTCTCGTTTAAGCGGGCTGCCTGTTGGAAGTCCGCGAGAGCGTCCTTGTATGCTTTACTGCCTATGTGCGCAAAGCCACGTATTACGAACCAGTCTGATTCCTTATCGTTAGACCGAATTGCCTTGTCAATATCCGCGATTGCGTTGGCCCACTCGTTTTTTGACTGATAGCATTGGCTGCGCAACACGTACGCGTCGAAATAGTCCGGAGCCATCTGGACTAAGTGATCTAAATCAGACATAGCCAGCTTGTCGTTGCCGAGAGTGAACCAAATTGACGCGCGCGCGAACCAAGCTTCTTTGCAGTTTGGGTTACGCTCAATAGTGGCAGTGCAATCGGCAATCGCCCTGTTATAGTCCCCCGTTGAAATAAAGCATTCTGCGCGAGTGATTCTGCTTACGTCCAAGTATTCCGGATCGGGATCCGAGTTTAATACTGAATCGCAGTCGATGATCGCTCCGTGGCAATCTCCAAGTTGAAATCTTGCAGATGCTCGAGCGCAAAGCGATTCGGCTGTCGGATTGAACTTTATCGCTTCAGTCAGCAGGGATACAGCTAATTCGTAGTTCTTATGTTCGTAAGCATCTTTGGCACTCTGAACCAAGCTGTCGGGCCCATTTTCGGTTGCCCTGCATGTCAGTGATGAAATTATCGATAGCACTAACCCGAACATAATACGATTCTGTAAACAACGCATTTGTAACCTCTTATTCGTTGTTAGCTTCATTTTGCGATAGCCCAACACTTTCGGACAGTGGGCGGTGGATTGAATTACGCCGCTAGGACCGGGGCGTAGTCGGCTTCGAGCTGTACAGGGGTTTTGTAGCCGAGCGTTTGGTGAATCCGCTGGCGATTGTAGAACACTTCGGGGATAATTAAAGCGGGGATAATTATCCCCTTTGGCAACTTGACTTATGCGAGTTCCGCTGAAAACGGCAGGCGCTTCAATTGCGCGCTCACCGCAGGAGATTCACGAAGCCCCGAACTTCTGCAGTGGAAGTCCCTACGTGCTCTTCGTGTCCTTGGCGGCTTCGTGGTGAATTCTCGGTCGTAGACCGCACGGTTTTGGCATTGTCGGGCGACACGGGGGACAATATTCAGCGAAGATTGCCCCGCGCAGACGCAGAAAACATCGTGAATTGAAGCGTTGCGGCCTGCCCCGCTCGCCTTGAATGACCGAATTTTGTATCGAAAAATCGAGTTACGCGTTTTTCACGCCCGCCAAAAATGGCAATTCGATACGCGGCAATGCTTTGCGTCGCGAGGCGCGGAATTCACGCCGTCCAAAAATGGCAGAATGGAAGCCGGGCGCGCGATCTAGCGAACCAGCCGACCGCGCGGCAAACCCATTGCCTGGCGTGCGCCTGCCTCATAGCGGGCCGGGTTGGCCGTGAATTGCTGCAGCGTCGCTTCGCTCGCGAACATGTAGAACAGGCCGTCGTAATCGAGGCTGTGCTCGCGCTTGCCTGGCACCTGCTGTTGATGGTCGATCGCGAGCACTGGGTCGTTGCCCGAAAGCGCCGGCGCGTAGCGAGCAGGATCTGCCCAGAATTGCTTTTGCTCCTCTGGTCCGGCGAACCAATAGGTTCGGCCGAGGTGCACGATGCCGTACTGCGGATTACCCGGCACCCATTGCCATTTGTTTCGCATGCTCACCGCACAGTAGCCATCGAAGGCCAATGCAGGTGCACCGGCAGGCAACAAACGCGGATCAGGCACGGCACTCGCTCCGGCGGCCACAGCTGCCGCCGGCGCCGGAGGCTGAGCACCGTATGATGGTAAACTACCGGGAACAGCAGCCGCTGGCGGCGATGTCGGTATGAATGATTGAGCTGGCGCGCTCGCCGCTAAGTATGGATTGGCTACTTGCGCTGGCGGCAGCGTCGGAACCCCAATCGGCGTAATCGGCGATTGGGCAACCGGAGCCTGCGAGAATTGGGCTGCCGGATTGTTGATCGTCTGCGGAGCACTCGGCGGGGCCGCCGGCGAACCATAGCTCGGCATCGTGGCGGGTTGCGTCGGAATCGCCTGCGCCACGGGCCGTACAGCCAACGCGCTGGGCATCGCGGGGTTCGTTACCGGCGCTACGGGCGATGTGGCCCCTTGCACGGTTGCGAAGTTCGGTGAGCTCGAACCCGGTGGAACGATCGACGGAGCAACCGTCGGATTGTTCGGCGCAATTTGCAATCGAGCGTAAGCGCTGTTCATTTGCGTTAGCTGCGATTGTGCCGGCGCGGTTGATATGGCGCCGGCGTACAGCGATCCAGTGTTCGCCGCATACTTGTTCGCAAGGCCGGTCGTTTCCGCAATGTACGCCGCCGGAGTCGAAGGACTCACCAATTTGCCGACCACTTGGCCGTCGGGAGTGATGATCACATCCGTCGGCACTCGGGTGATACCGAACGATTGGGCGGTGGCCGGGTTCTCATCGGCATTGAGCTTCACCGGCACGAACTGGTTTTCGAGCGCAGTCGCCACACCCGGTTGGCTGAATACGTTTTGCTCGAGCGCTTTACAGGGGACGCAGCTAGGCGTCCAAAAATGGATCAGGACCAGCCGTTTGCTTTCGCGAGCGACCGTTTTGGCCGACTCCAAATCGTTGTGCCAGTGAACGGCGTCCTGAGCCCAGGCCGGGGCAGCCAATAACAAGCTGAGTGCAACGGTTAGAGGTCGCCAATGGAGATACATGAGTCGGCCCTCGATTCGAAAAGTCGAAGCGCACGCGATCGCGCAAAGGCGCTTGAACGGCGCAGCTTCGTCTCCGTTATCGACGGCCGCAGTGGAAGACTTTACTGGTTTTGAGGATTTTACCGCCGGCCGCTATCGTCTCCACTTCGGCGATAGCTAGCAGCCTGGAACGCAGAATCCCGGCACCAAACAGATGTCGAGGGGCCCTTCCGTGTGTTGGCAGCCTGAATTACGGGTATTTCTCCCATTTTTGGCAGCAAGCATTGAAACTATCGCTTGACAATCGCCGAAGAATGGCTAAGAATACGCATGTACTGATTGTTCTGCCGGCTTCCGGCAGATTCTTCCGGCCGACCGGCGCTCAGCTATACCGGTTGCCGGTGCCCGCTTTGGCTTGCGGTGGCGGTAGTTTCAAACCGCCGTCCGGTAAGCTGAGGGCCACCTCGACGCCTACAGAATTGTTCTGGGCAAGGGGTATCCGTCGGAGCCTTGGGCTTGGATCTTCGGATTTCGTTCGTTCGATCCTGGCCAAACCTCCGCGGCAGATAGACGCTTTACGTCTGCTAGAGAATGGACCGCTGTGTGGTCGCCTTTGCGCGGCGCACCTCAAGGCGGCCACGCGAAAGCAGAGCCAATTTCGCTCGCGCCGTTTCGTGCGCGCAAAACGCAAGGATACATCTCACTCGCCCGGACGATTGGGTGGACAACATTTCGACCAAAGCGAATCTAGCGCGGGTCTCGTTCCTTTAATGAACGTTCCATTGCGGCAAATGGCCGTATTCGATTGCACAATCTTGGTTTCTTTCTACATGCTCCCGCAGCGGAGCCTCTCAAACTATTTTGCACAGGTCTAAGTTAGGGGTTTTGAATCAAATGGCCAAGAAACAGCGTCGTGGTGGCGGAGGTGGGGGCGGAGGCGGCGGAGGGCGTTATCGCGACAACCGCCAGAACGGATATAACCGCGGCGGCCAAGGTGGCGGGGGCGGACGACGTGGTGGCGGAGGGGGTGGTGGTGGCGGCGGAGGCGCCGGTCGCGGCGGACGACGCCGTGGCTACGGACAGTCGTACAATCGCGAAGATCGCCAGGAGTTTGAAGGCTCCGAGAATGGTGATTCGCTGCCGCTTGTTCCCGGTTCGGGCGTGCTTGAAATGCACCCGAACGGTTACGGCTTCCTACGCAATCCGGGTGCGAATTTCGTTCGCGAGCGCACGGACCCATTCGTGCCTGGCACGATGATTGAAAAGTTCAGGCTCCGCGAAGGCCTGCTGCTATCCGGTATGGTTCAGCGCCAGCGCCGCGGGCAGGGACCGCGCTTGAAAGAGCTGCTCGACGTCGACGGCATGGTGCCGGACGACTACTTGAATGTCAAAACATTCGATGAGCTGACACCCATCAACCCGGAAGATTGGTTTCAATTGGAAACCGGCCAGCAACCGATCACGACGCGCGTGATGGATCTGCTGACTCCGCTTGGCCGCGGGCAGCGGGCGCTCATCGTGGCGCCGCCGCGAACGGGCAAGACGGTCATGATTCAGCAGATCAGCAATGCCATCACGACGAACTACCCAGAAGTCGTGATGATCGTTTTGCTGGTCGATGAGCGGCCAGAAGAAGTGACCGATATGCAGCGGGGCATCAAGGGCGAGGTCTTCGCGAGCAGCCTCGATTGCGATGTGGAAAGCCACGTGCGGCTGTCGCAGCTCACGGTGGAACGCTGCAAGCGCTTGGCCGAAATGGGCAAGGATGTGTTCATGCTGCTCGATTCGATCACCCGGTTGGCCCGCGCATTCAACAAGTGGGTTGGCAACACGGGCCGCACCATGAGCGGCGGCGTGGACATCAAGGCGATGGACATCCCGAAGAAGCTTTTCGCGACTGCGAGAGCATTCGAAGAAGGCGGTTCGCTGACTGTGGTCGGCACCGCGCTGATCGATACAGGCAGCCGGATGGATGATTTGATTTTTCAGGAATTCAAGGGCACCGGCAATATGGAACTGGTGCTCGATCGCAAACTGGCGGATCGCCGCGTTTGGCCGGCGATCGACATCGAGCAATCGGGCACACGGCGTGAAGAGAAGCTGCTGCCGGCGGCAACGCTTGATGCTGCGACAAAGCTTCGTCGGACGCTCTCCACGATGCATCATGTCGATGCGATGGAGCAGCTGACGTCGAAGCTCAACAAATTCAAATCCAACCAAGAGTTCGTGAACTTGATTCAAGGCGCCGCGGCGATTGATTAGCCAGACGGGTACGATTTACTCGCTGCTGGCGTAAAAATTGTCACGCCCGCGCCGCGAAATTCGTTGAGCGACATCAATTCGCGCGGCGCGTCGGCAAGTGGCAAGGTCCGCTCAATCAATTGAGTTGGATCGAGCTGGCCGGCGCGAATCAAGTCGAACATTTTCGAGTACGCGCTGGCCTGTATTCCGTGGCTGCCGGCAATTTCCAATTCCCAGCCGATGAGGCGCTGGAGAGCGGCGACGGACACTGTTTTGTCATCGGTCAGCAGGCCCACCTGCACGTGGCGGCCTCGCTTCCGAAGGCTGAGCACTGAATTGGTGAACGTGGTCGCGCTGCCTAAAGCATCGAGCGACACATCCGCACCGCCTCGAGTGATATCATGAATCGCGGCGACGATGCTTGGCGTTTCGGATGCGCTCAGTGTTACTACAGCACCGAGATTTGTCGCGGCAGCTAACGGCTCGGGGCGGACGTCGACAGCGATCATGCGCGCACCGAGCGCCCTGCCGATCATGATGGCGGAGAGGCCTAGGCCGCCGCAACCGTGGATTGCGACCCAATCGCCCGGCTTGATCTGTCCTTGCGCTGTCATCGCTCGGTAGGCGGTGCCGAATCGGCAGCCCATCGCGGCAGCGGCGGACGTCGGGATGCTCTCGGGAATACTCACGAGGTTGTTGGCGGCGTAACGAACTGCGACGTACTCGGCGAACGTGCCCCAGGCAGTGAATCCCGGCTGGAACTGATGATCACAGACCTGCGGATTGCCGCTGCGGCATTCGCGGCAGGATCCACAGCCGGCGACAAATGGCATTGTGACACGCTGGCCGACGAATGAGCGTGGCACATCGCGTCCGACTTCCAATACGGTGCCTGCGAACTCGTGGCCGGGAATGTGCGGGAAGTGTTTGATATCCGGATCATGACCACGCCAGCCGTGCCAATCGCTGCGGCAGAGACCGGTGGCTTCAACTCGGATCAGAGCGCCGTCGCGGGTGGGCGTGGGATTATCGACATTTGCACATTGAATCTCCGCGTCGAAATCGTGGTAAATAACTGCTTGCATAGCTGTGGTCGGATTCCTTCTGCAACTGTGCCCCGGATTGTAGCAAAAGGCTCATAACGGCGATTTGTACGGCTATCCGCTGGAAATTAGATCGGAATCGAATAGGTTGAAACTTTTTCCGAACGCGGAGCGTCCAAAGACGCGGGGCCCACGTTCCGTCACAAGAATCGAGGAGAAGAGCATGCTACGAAATGCCGCTATCGTGCTGGCGCTGGTCGCTATGGGGCCTACTTGCCTGGCGGACGATGCCGAAGTCGTTATTCATGTCAAACACGGTAAGCCCGTGGTCGACGGTACTGTCACGTCTCCGCTTAAGGGACATCGGCCGGCCGTTGATATTGCGATTTTGCTTGATACGTCGAATTCAATGGACGGACTTATTGGCCAGGCGCGAAAACAATTATGGACCATCGTGCAGCAGTTCGCCAAAGCCAAGAAGCAGGGGCAAACGCCGGAACTGCGAGTGGCGCTATTCGAATATGGCAATTCGAACTTGCCGGCGTCGGAAGGATATATTCGGCAGGTGGTGCCGCTGACGGATAATCTCGACAAGCTATCTGAATCGCTGTTTTCGCTTAAGACTTGCGGTGGCGACGAATACTGCGGCCAAGT
>DATBAY010000472.1:0-3217 GCA_036271295.1 Lacipirellulaceae bacterium
GGCTGAACAACCAGCGAAAAGCGCCGATCGACCTGTGCCGCCATTGAAGCCGGCGACTCCAAGCGTATCTGCGCCCTCCAGCGTTCCAGCGTCAACAAACGGCGCTGTCCCAGCTCGACCTCCAGTCGCCGCCAAGCCAGCCCGCACCGTGCCGCGCCACTGCCCTTCTGCACAGCAAGAACTCGATGTCCTCATCCGCGCGCGTTACCCAATCATTTATGTCGTCACTTGGGAAGAAGAACGAGTCGAACGCTCGCTGCGTGAAATAGCCGCAGCTCGAAACAAGAATCTATTCGTTTGGACGATCACGCAAGGCATCGTCAAATCCGGCAGCGAAGCCCAGCACGCGAAGTCAGGCAGCGGCAACACAAGCGATCCGCTGGCCGCTCTCGATGCGGTCATCAACCAGCTTGAACCCGCCATCTACTTATTCAAAGATTTCCATCGCTTCACTGACGACGAGCGCTGCAATCTGTCCGTGATTCGCCGCCTCCGGGACGTTGCGCACCACTTGCGCGACACGTACAAAACCATCGTCATCACATCGCCCCTCATGCGGATCGCCCCCGAACTATCGAAGGATGTAACCGTAATCGACTTCGGCCTGCCGGGGCCCGAAGAATTCGATCGGCTGCTCGAACGCATCATCGACGACGTCAAAAACAACCCCAAGGTAAAGATCGAAATCTCGAGCGAGGGCCGCGAACGCCTCCTCAGCGCCGCGCGCGGCCTGACGCTCAAAGAAGCCGAAAACGTCTTCGCAAAAACGCTCGTCACCGATGGTCGCTTAAGTGCCGACGACGTAAACATCGTCTTCAGCGAAAAGCAACAGGTGATCAAGAAGAGCGGCTTGCTCGAGTACTACGCAGCCCAGGAAAAATTCAGCGACATCGCCGGCCTCGAAAATCTCAAAGAATGGCTTCGTAAACGGTCTGTCGCCTTTACGGAGAAAGCTCATCAATTCGGCTTGCCGGCGCCACGCGGTGCACTTCTCCTTGGGGTCCAGGGGTGCGGCAAAAGTCTCTGTGCGAAGGCGGTCTCTGCGCTCTGGGGCTTGCCGCTCCTCCGATTCGACATCGGCCGCATGTTCAGCAGCCTCGTCGGCTCCAGCGAGGAAAACGTCCGCCGAGCCATTTCAGTTGCCGAAAGCGTCGCCCCCGTCATCCTCTGGATCGACGAAATCGACAAGGCGCTCGCCGGCGCCGCCAACTCCGCCGGCAGCGACGGCGGCACATCCGCCCGCGTCTTCGGAACGCTCCTCACGTGGCTCTCCGAAAAAACGTCCTCGGTATTCGTAATCGCGACGGCCAACGACATCAGCAATCTGCCGCCGGAACTTCTCCGCAAAGGCCGTCTCGACGAAATCTTCTTCGTCGATTTGCCGACGCCCGCCGAGCGCGAAGAGATCTTCCGCATCCACATCAAAAAACGCGGTCGCGACCCCGCCAAGTTCGACCTGCCCGAATTGGCCCGCGTCACCGAAGGCTTCAACGGCGCCGAAATCGAAGAAGCCGTTGTCGCCGGTCTGTTCAATGCATTCAGTAGTCAAACCGATTTGAGCACCGAGGTCATCAAGACCGCCGTCGCCGAAACGGTCCCGCTCTCCAAAACCATGAGCGAAGAGCTGAGCCGTCTCCGCACTTGGGCGATGGGCCGCTCGCGGCCCGCCTCGGGCACAATGTCGCACATTCTGGATGAATCTCGCCGCAAAATCGAATTCTAAACTCGCGAAAGGAATGGTGAAGTATGAGCACGGTCATGGTCATCACGCCGATTATCATCGCCAACTGGCCCGCCATCACGGCCGCCGTCGCCGCTGCTGTGGGCTCTCTCGGCTTCGCCGCCGTGCAGCAAGGCGCTTCGATCGAGCACGCTCGATCCAATGCCATCACCCGCGAAGAAATCGAGGTTGAGGACAGCGACATCCTCCAGGGCACCGAAGGCACGACCGAACAAATGGTCGTCGAGCGCGACGGCGTCCGCGCCATCTTCAGCCGCGACGCCCGCGGCGCCCTCAAGCTGTGCATGGAAGGTGGCGGCCTCTCCAAAGCGCAACTCCGCAAGCTCGGCGAAGACCTCATCGGCCGCGTCACGCAACAATACGCCTATCACCGTATCGTCACCCAACTCAAAGAGCGAAAGATGACAATCGTCGACGAGCAAGTCACGCAAGACCAAACCGTAAAAATCCGCGTCCGCAATTGGTAATCAAGATGGTGAAATAAAAGAAGGAATACACCATGGCTCGAGAAGAAATCGAAATCGAAATCGACGCCCAAGGCCGCGTCACGGTGCATACGATCGGCTTCAAAGGCAAGCGCTGCCTCGAAGAGGCCGAAGCCATCGTCCGCATCCTAGGCCGCGAAGAGTCACGCCAACTTACGAACGAGTACTACGAAGCCGAGCAAACGACACAAACCCATATCGATGTGCATCAACGACGTTGATGACGCGTGCAGCCATGTCTCAAGTTGCCATGATCGCGGAACCTATCAAGCCGATCGACAAGATCGAAACCGATGATTTGTCCTTTGGGTCGCTCGCCATCCCAACGGACATGCCCGCAATCTTGAGCGCCGCCCAAGTTGTTGCCGGCATACGCAAACGGTTCGACCAATTATGGGCGCTTGAAGTTGAAGACGAATTCTTAACTGAATCGTTTGAGGATAACGACAGGCTGGTTCCGTTTGGCCGGCACCACTATGCGTTCTCGGGCTGCAAACGATTAAATTCGCAGTCCGGCCAGTTTGTCGAAAACGGTCCGTGCCTTTTTCCTTGCGGCGTTTGGGCTTGGAATGGAAGCTTGCAGCAAAATCTGCAAGCATTCGATCAGTGCGCTTACCTCTCGGCTAAGAAGTACGATTGGGTTGACAAAAGTTTTTATTTGAGCAACGCCGGCATTCCAGTTGGCTCACTCGACGAGGAGATTAAACGTCTAAAAAATAGTTGCATGCGGACGTGGGTCATCGAGCTATTTGATTCTCGCAGGCGATGGAAGGTGCTTTCCAACTTAGAGATTGTGGATGGGGCTCACTGCCATGTTTTGGTCGACGGCGGCCAATACAAGATGTGGATCGACCCCAGTTTGGGATTTGCCGCCCGACTTTTTGAAATCTATTTGCACGCGGCCGCCTCGAAAGCGGAGCGGCCCCTTCTAAACCGGGTTGTCTATCGTGATTTCAGGCACATGCACGACGATTTTTGGGCGCCGTGGCTC
>DATBAY010000473.1:0-3478 GCA_036271295.1 Lacipirellulaceae bacterium
AGGCGTTTTGAACGAAGGTAGATGTCGCACCGAATGAGACGCGTCCGGTAATTGAAGCAACTAACGTCAGGGTGATGAAGCCAGCATACCGAGAAAGGTTCCAATGATTAGCCGCCATAAGTTTTTCCTCTCAAAAGCAACGAGTCATCTAGATGTCGATGTTTACCAATTGTATCCGGCGCAACTTCCGTAACATTTCATCGGCGACGTGATTTCTGCTGGGCACATATCAAGGCTGCCGCGCCCGAGCACAAATTCGATCGCCTTATTCACTCTAGCTGCGCATCAAACTTTTCAATGCATGTATCATGCCGCGATCAATTTTACCGCAGCGAATGCAGAGCTAATGCCGTCACGAATTTCAGCGGACAAGAATCGTTCTGAAGCGTTGACCAGTCGAGGCTGTTAACGCCGCGAGAAAGATGAGTTGTAGCCGCCTGCAATTCTCGAGTAGCACCAACCATTGCGTACTGCGAATCAACCGACCAACCGATCGCATCGCAACTCGTTCAAATCGCGAATGCGATCTTCAATTCCGAATGAGAACCCAAGCCAAGCGATTCCCTACTTCCATTGTCGTTGCCGCGTAATTTCGTGCGCTAATTCGGCTTCGATGTATCGGTCGCAACGGATGCATCGAACAGCGCGTGTCGCGCAATTACTCGTCACAAGTTTTGGATTTTTCGCTTGACTCGGGTCAGTATGACAATGCACAATCGATTGTGCAAGCTAATTTTTTCCATTTTCTTTCAGGTGGCAGAAATGGGGAACGGGTCAGTAACTCTGGAGCAGGTGGCCCAGGCGGCGGGTGTCTCGGCATCGACCGCCTCCCGTGCACTCGCTGGCAAAGCGCGGGAATGTCGCATTAGCGAGAAAACCGAGCAAGCCATCTTGAACGCAGCCAAAGGGTTAGGCTTCCGGCCGAGCCACGTCGCGCGGTCGCTGCGGACGCAACGTACTAACCTCATCGGACTTCTCGTTCCGGACGCCTCCAACCCGTTCTTCGCCGCCATCGCCCGGAAGGCGACCGTCTCGGCCGAGCGGCACGGCATGTCGATTCTGCTCGCCGATAGCCACGATTCGATCGAGCACGAGAAAGATTTGCTCGCGCATTTGCAATCGCGGCAGGTCGAGGGGTTCATCATGTGCCCGATCGGCGATTGCAGTTCGCATCTCAAAAAACTGGAAGAAAGCCGCGCGAATGTTGTGGTCGTCGACCGTTGGTTTCACGACGTGCGGTTGGTCACGGTCACTTCAGAAAACGAAAGCGGCGCCTACGCCGCTACCGACGCGATCATCGCCAAGGGCCATCGGGAGATCGGTTGTCTGCAGGGCCGGCCCGGCTCGTCTACGAATGACGAGCGTCTGCGTGGTTTTCGGCGAGCGCTCGAAGCAAACCACATCCAAAGCGATATGAGTTACATTCGAGGCGACGACTTCAGCGAGAGCTCCGGCTACCGCTCGACCTGCGAATTGCTCGACAACCACCCGGAAATCACGGCTCTGTTCGCCCTTAGTAATCAAAACGCATTGGGAGCGTTGCGAGCATTCGGCGAGCGGAGAATCCGCGTTCCACAGGATATTTCACTGATTACTTTCGACGACGCGCCGTTCGCCGAATACCTGGCCGCGCCGCTGAGCGTCGTTCGGCAAGACGTTGCAGCCATTGGCACCCGCGCCGCGGAGCTTCTGATCGAACAAATCCGCAGCGGCGTCCGGCAGGAGGAACTGCTCCACCGGGTGCCGGTCCAACTCATCCTGCGCGAATCGATCGGCGCTCCAAAGACCCTAAATGGCAAGGTCCAGCGAGTGGAATCTGTCGCTCAACCGGTGGCAATCGTCTAGCTCTTTAGAGTATTGTAATTGATAATGTGGGCGTGCTGACGCGTGGCTCCCCGAGCCAAACGAGTTGCGGTCGTTGCGAATTCAGCATCGCGAAAACACTATTCTCAGGCGGGTATTTTTTATGGTTCTGGTTGAGTCGTATCAGGTTGCGGTGTTGATGTGCATCATCACCATGATCTGTTGGGGGTCGTGGGCCAACACCCAAAAGCTGGCGAGCAAAGAGTGGCGGTTCCAGCTTTTCTATTGGGACTATTGTCTCGGCGTTTTGCTGCTGACGATTCTCTTTGCATTTACGCTGGGCAGCACGGGCGAACACGGCCGCAGCTTCCTTAATGACGTGCGACAAGCGGACAAAACGTACATCGGCTACGCCCTGCTCGGTGGCGTCATCTTCAACGTTGCCAATATTTTGCTCGTAGCGGCAATCGATATCGCCGGCATGGCGGTCGCCTTTCCGGTCGGCATCGGCTTGGCGCTCGTGATCGGCGTCATCACAACGTATCGAGTTGATCCCCATGGCAATCCCACGTTGTTATTCCTTGGCGTCGCATGCGTGGCGGTAGCGATCATCGTCGATGCATTGGCCTACAGGCGACTCCCATCGTCGGGGCAAAAAACGACGGTTAAAGGAATCGTGTTGTCCGTTCTCTGCGGCATCCTGATGGGGCAGTTCTTCCAATTTGTGGCCAAGGCGATGCCGCCATTGGCTCACATCAGCGATCCCGAGATGGCCGGGAAGCTGACGCCGTACACAGCCCTCGTGTTTTTCGCCCTGGGATTATTCCTGTCGAGCTTCGTGTTCAACACGGCCGTTATGATCAAGCCGTTCGTCGGGGATCCTGTGCCCTTGGGCGATTACTTTACCAAGGGAAATGCCTGGTTGCACATCGTCGGCATCCTCGGCGGGGCGATTTGGGGTGTAGGAATGTCCTTCGCAATCTTGGCAGGTGATAGGGCCGGCTATGCGATTTCGTATGGACTCGGCCAGGGTGCAACCATGGTCGCGGCGCTCTGGGGCGTTTTCGTCTGGAAAGAATTCCAAAACGCACGGCCTGGCACGAACAAGTTGCTGGCTTTGATGTTCCTGCTGTTCGTCGTCGGGCTGGCGCTCATCGTTTACGCAAATATGAAGTGATATTGTCGTGGGCACGGCCTCATTCGCATGAGCTGTGAAAAATATGAAAGCAAAAATAGTCGTCGTCGGCAGTTCGAACACCGACATGATCCTGAAGCTCGACCGCATTCCGCGGCCCGGTGAAACGTTGCTCGGCGGCGAGTTCGTGACCGCCGCCGGCGGCAAAGGTGCTAATCAAGCCGTGGCTGCAGCAAAAGCCGGCGGCCAGGTAACGCTCATTGCTCGCGTTGGCAAGGATATGTTCGGCGAGCAGGCGGTGGCCGGGTTCGTCGAGACGGGCATCAACATTGACTATGTGCAGTACGACAAAGCAGCCTCCGGCGTCGCGCTGATCTTCGTGGCGAAAGATGGCGAGAACAGTATCGGCGTCGGCGGCGGCGCGAACTCCAAGCTTTCGCCGTCCGATGTGCGAAAAGCGAAAAGCGCTTTCGCCGATGCAGACGTTGTGATCATGCAGCTCGAGACGCCGCTGCAAACCGTCCAAGCTGCTGTCGACTT
>DATBAY010000474.1:0-6525 GCA_036271295.1 Lacipirellulaceae bacterium
AAACTGCGCCGGCTGTCACGGAGCCACCGGAAAATTGGGCCCAGCTCCGCCCCTCAATGATCCCCTGTTTGTGGCAATCATTCCCGCAGACGAGCTGCACCGAGTGATCGGTGACGGTCGAGCGGGCACACTGATGCCTGCATTCTCGATCGCGAACGGTGGTTCGCTCACCGACGAACAAGTGAAGCTGCTCGCCGAGGGAATTAAATCGCACTGGAAATCCGAAGCGCCGAGTGACGGCTCACCGCCTGCGTATGCCATCACGAACGATCCCCAGGCTACTCCGGCATCGGAGGAGCATACGCGCCGGCTGGCAATATATCAGCGCGCGTGCGGCGGCTGCCACGGACCGGATGGCGCGGGATCGCGACGAAGCCGCTCGGGTCCTGGTGCGATCAACGCGCCCGCTTTCCTTGCGCTCATCAGCAATCAAGCCCTTCGACGCATCATCATCACGGGACGCCCCGATCTTGGTATGCCGACCTACGCGGAAAAACGCGGTCGCGCGATCGAATACGAGCCGCTCACGTCTGCGGAAATTGACGATCTTGTCGCGGTACTCGCCGAGTGGCGATCGGCAGGCAGCACTGCTCTGGCCGAGCAACATTAAGAGAGTTCCCATTCTTTTGGCACAATCGAGTGATGGACGATACTTCCCAAGACATAAGCACGACCGACGCACCACGACCGGGCCGCCGCACGTTTCTGCGCTGGCTATCAGCGATTCTTGGCACGATAGCGGCCGTCGTTTTCAGCGTCCCGGTGGTTGGATACTTTTTTGGCTTGCGAAAGCGCTCGGTCTTTTGGGTCGACCTCGGGGCTGTGAGCGCGTTTCCACTCAATCAAACGCGTCGCGTAAACTTCGACAATCCGCTGCGGCAGCCATGGGACGGCGTTACGGCGCTCACCGGCGTGTATGTGCGCAACGAGGGCAAGAACGAAGCGGGGGCGGATCAATTTCGCATACTGTCGGTCAACTGCGCCCACTTAGGCTGTCCGGTGACGTGGTTTCCACAATCGGGACTTTTTATGTGCCCCTGCCACGGCGGCGTTTATTACGCCGATGGGGAGCGCGCCTCGGGCCCGCCGCCACGCGGCTTGTTTCATTGTATTTGGCGGGTTGAAAATGGGCAACTTCAGGTTCAGGCTCCGCATTATCCCACACTTCAGGACACGCTAACGGCAAGCGCGACGGGTTGCAACGGCGGTTCAGTCCATGTTTAGCTCGCTCAAAAAAATTGGCCACTGGTTTGATGTCCGGCTCGGGTTCAGTGATACGCTGATGCCGATGATGCGGCATCCCGTGCCGCGCGAGATCGAAGGCCCGCTGGGGTGGTGGTATGTTTTCGGCAGCGCGGCAATGACGCTATTTCTGATTCAGATTCTCACCGGCATCGGGCTGGCCCTCGTGTATGTCCCGGCGGCCGACAAAGCTTACGAGAGCCTGCTGTATTTGAACTACGAGCAACCACTCGGCTGGTATCTGCGAGCGCTGCATTACTACGCCGGCTCCGGCATGGTCGTGCTGCTGCTCGTGCACATGACTCAGGTATTCATGCACGGAGCATACAAGTATCCGCGAGAGCTCACTTGGGTGCTGGGAGTGTTTCTGCTCCTCTGCACAATGGGAATGTTTTTCTCGGGACAGATTCTGCGCTGGGACCCGGATGCTTACTGGGGTCTCGCGGTCGCTGGTTCGATGGCAGGCCGAGTGCCGTTAATCGGCCCGTGGATCGTTCATTTACTTCTCGGCGGCGAGATCATCGGCGGCGATTCGCTAAGCCGCTTTTTCGCACTGCATGTATTTGTAATTCCGGGAGCGCTGATCGCGTTTTTGGCGGTCCATCTTTGGCTGGTGCTGAAGTGCGGCGTCAGCGCGCCACCCGTGGCGGGACAAGTTGTAGATCCGAGTACGTACGACGTCACCTATCACGAGGAGCTCAAGCGTGGTGTGCCATTTTTGGGCGACGCCATTCTGAAAGACGTTTTATTTTCGTCGTTGGTTGTGATCGCAGTCGTCGCAATCGCCGCGATTGTGGGTCCTAAAGGCCCGACCGGACCGCCCGATCCTACGCTCGCCGGCGCCAACCCGCGCCCCGAGTGGCCGTTCTTGTGGTTGTTCGGTTTGCTCTCGCTCAGCCCGCCGAGCATTGAGACATTCATCATGCTCGTTTTTCCGGTGATCGTAATTGCGATCCTTTTTCTGGTTCCGTTTATCAGCAATCGAGGTGAACGCGCACCCAGTCGCCGACCTGCGGCGGTGCTGTTCGTGATCGTTGCATACACGGCGCTCGGAGCCCTTACCTACGAAGGAGCTACCGCGCCCTGGTCACCAAAAATGACTGCCTGGAGCGGTGATCCAGTGCCTGAGGGCTTTGTTAGGCAACGCTCACCAGTCGAATTGCAGGGCGCAGTCGTATTCCAATATAAGAATTGCCGCAACTGCCACGCGCTGGACGGAGTTGGCGGCCGCCGCGGGCCCGATCTTAGCAATGTTGGCACTCGAATGACGGCGAACCAACTAATCGATCAAGTCAGTAACGGCACGCCCGGCGGGGGAAACATGCCCGCGTATGGCAAGCAAATGAGCGCGAATGAGATGACCGCGCTGGTCGACTTCTTGGTCAGCTTGCGGCGCGAGGGCCAACTGCCTGCGGGCGCCGCCGACACGCCGCTTGCAACCGCGCAAGGCACGCACGAATGACAACAGTATGAGCCCGACGCTTCAAGCTGCCCTGCGCTCGTGGCCACTTGCCCCTTGGCTTGCCGTTTCCGTATTCATAACGGCGGCCGTGTATTTGCTCGGCTGGCGATCGCTGTGTCGGCGTGACCCAGTGCGTTGGCATGTCGGTCGGCCAGCCGCATTTCTCGGTGGACTTGCAGCAATCTATCTTGCCCTGGCGTCGCCGATCGAGCCGTTCGCCGCGCTATTGCTGCAAGTTCACATGCTGCAGCACCTGCTGTTGATGATGGTCGCACCGCCGCTCCTCTGGCTTGGCTGGCCACTGTTGCCGATGCTTCGCGGCTTGCCGGCTCCCGTTCGAACCTATTGGGTCGCGCCGCTCTTGCGCTGGCGCGTGCTACGTAAAACGTTTGCTGTTCTTACGCATCCGTTTGTTGCGTGGCCACTTTACGTTGCCACTACGTGGCTCTGGCATACGCCAGCCGGCTACGAATTGGGTTTGAATCAAAGTGGTTGGCACGTCGTCGAGCATCTTTGCTTCGTGGCGACTGCTTTATTGTTCTGGTTTCCCGTTGTGCGACCTCATCCAAGCCGCCCGACGTGGCCACGCGCGCTTTTGTTTCCCTATCTGCTGCTGGCGGATGCGCAAAACACGCTGTTGGCCGCTTGGCTCTGCTTTTCGCCGAGCGTGCTGTATCCGTATTACTCCAACGTGCCGCGCCTGGATGGCTTATCGGCGCTCGATGATCAGACGGCGGCCGGTGTCCTGATGTGGGTGCCCGGATCGGTGGCTTTTTTATTGCCGCTGTTTTGGATTAGCGTCAGCTATTTATTTGATTCGACAAGTGCAGCGAAGACTCATCGTGCCAAGCGAAGGCGTGTGGCGTCGTTGCCCCAACTACCGATCATTGGCGCGCGGCAGATCACGTCAAAGGCCCAAGCGTTCGATCTTCTCCGCGTTCCTTTCATCGGCCGCTTTCTCCGTTGGCGTTTTTCGCGACCGTTTTTGCAAACGCTTATGGCATTGCTCGCGGCGATCGTCATCTTCGATGGGCTGACCGGTCCGCAAATCAGTCCGTTGAATCTGGCGGGCGTTTTGCCCTGGATTCATTGGCGCGGCCTTTTGATTTTGAGTTTGCTGGTGGGAGGCAATTTTTTCTGCATGGCGTGTCCCTTCACGCTCCCGCGCACGTTGGCTCGCCGCTGGCTCCCCGGCGGACGTCCCTGGCCGCAATGGTTACGAAGCAAATGGTTAGCAGTGGGTTTGATTTCGCTGTTTTTGTGGAGCTACGAAGCGTTCTCGCTTTGGAGCAGCCCTTGGATAACGGCCTGGATCGCGATTGGCTACTTCGTGGCCGCATTTCTCGTTGATAGCTTCTTCACAGGCGCCGCCTTCTGCAAGTACGTGTGCCCGATCGGCCAGTTCAACTTTGTGAACTCGCTCGTCTCGCCGTTGGAAGTCAAAGTACGAGAACCGGGGGTTTGCTCAACGTGCACTACCATGGAGTGTATCCGGGGCGGCGCCACCGCCCCGGGCTGTGGGCTCGAACTTTTTCAGCCTCGCAAGCACGGGAACCTGGACTGCACCTTTTGCCTCGATTGCGTTCACGTCTGCCCGCATCAAAATGTAGGCATACTTGCGACGGTTCCAGGTAATACTCTTTCGAGAGATCCGATACGCTCCGGCATCGGTCGGTTTACGCAGCGGCCAGATCTCGCTGCGCTCGTTCTGGTGCTCGTCTTCGGCGCATTTGCCAACGCTGCTGGAATGACTGAACCCGTGCTCCAGTGGCAGGACCAGTTGGGAATGCTTGTGGGCAACCCGTCGCGCCTGTCTGTCACAACCGCATATTACTTCTTTGCAATCGTGCTGTTGCCTGTTTTCGCAGTAAGCGTCGCCGGTTGTTTGAGCCGCTATTGGGGTAAGCTGACCGACGACTCATGGGCGATCGCGATCCGATATTCATTCGCGCTTATTCCGATTGGATTCGGCATGTGGCTCGCCCATTACGGTTTTCACCTATTTGGGAGCTGCGATGCAATCATCCCAGCGACTCAGCGCTTCGCCGAAGATCATGGATGGAATTTGCTGGGAGTACCGAGTTTGCAGTGCGCGTGTTGCCAAAAGCCTTCCGACTGGATCCCACACTTTGAAATACTCATGCTCGATTTCGGTTTACTTCTGTCGCTGTACACAGGCTTTCGAATTTCCGAAGCAAATGCCGCGCACTTTTCACAGGGCACGAAGGCTTTTGCGCCCTGGGCGTTGCTGATTTGTTTGTTGTTTGCCTGCGGAGTGTGGATCGTTCTTCAGCCAATGGAAATGCGCGGCACCTTGCCACCGCCACTGAATTGATTGTGCTGGACGTGTATGCGATCAAATTTGATAATCCTGATGTCGAGTTTACTACTGCACGCGCTGTGTTCCGCGCCTGCCCTGGCGGACGGCGGCAAGATAGTTCTGATGGAGCGCCAAGGCGATTACCGAATTTCCGTCTTTACGTCGCCCGATCCTCTGCGCGCCGGGCCAATCGACATCAGCGTTCTGATTCAGGACGCCGAGAACGGAGAGCCGATACCAAAACCTCAAATAATTGTTACGCTGAAGAGCGCGAGAGCGCCCTTCCAAACAATTCGCGCTGTGGCAACAAACGACGCCGCGACGAACAAACTTTTAAGCGCGGCGCTCGTGGACTTACCAGAACCCGGTGAGTGGAAATGTGACGTTAATTTTTTAGTACGGCATACGGCGTTCCAGCTGCATTTCCTGATCGATGCTGGCGAACAAACTACCGTGCGCCTAGCCGTATGGCCATGGTTCACTTGGCCCGCCGGCGCAGTAATCTTGTTTGGCATCCATCGCCGCTTAGTCTGGCGAAGACGACCGGCGACCCGATGATTTGGGATCGCGAATCAATGCCAGTGGCAAGAGTGTTGCGGCGGCAAATATAAAATCGCGACCGACCCGGTTCTAAGAGGAGCATGTTATGAATACCAGATTGTTGCCAGTACTATCATCGAGTATTTGCGCGGTCCTCCATAGCTAAAGAAAAGCAGGCGTACAAGGACGCCTGCTTTGAGTGAGCAACAATCCGCCCACTCTCTCGGGTACATGCTATCCCAATCCAGTACCATCGGCCCTCGTGACTCTGGATCGAATGCGACTTCAAACGGATCCGCAATGCTAAAACTGCGACTCCGAACGGTGCCCAACTTTTTACCGGTCGCATTCGCCACCGCTTTGTCAATTTCCTGCTGGCTCATCGCAATTCTCCTAATTACAAGTTCCAAACGCAAAAAAGGCGATGGTCCAGCACAGAGGCAGACGCATCGCCATACAAAGAGCCTCAATTCGAGGCTGATACATTTCGGATTTCAACGACATAGAGCCAGCGCTCGATGCCGCCGATGAGCAAGAAGTAATCTTCATGAATCGTGAGCACCCCTCCCCGCTCGATGATTCCCTTGTAGAGCCAGTCGGCAAGTGTGATTGTCATCCCAACGGGTTCGCCGGCTTCATTAATGGTTTCCGTCAAGCTCTCAAGCCAATGAAATGACGCGAACTTACTCTTGTTTCCGTCCGATCGAATATTCGTGCGTACGGCGGTGTGCGTTAACCGCTCGAGGGCGGCACGGAGACGAACGTAATCGGCGCCCCCGGTCGTGCGGCGGATCGATCGCAACAGTGTGTAGGGATGGAACTGAATAACCCGACTTGGCGACGGGCGCTTCATGCCAAAACTCACCTTCTTTACCACAGCATGCCCCCTATTTCCTTGGCAAGCTGATTCATCTCCATTGATGCCGGCATGTCGGCATCGAGGTCATACACCGTTGCGCTT
>DATBAY010000475.1:0-2839 GCA_036271295.1 Lacipirellulaceae bacterium
GAAGGGGAAGGCAATAATGCCGGGGTTTTCCCTTCCGCACTCCCCCTTCCGCACTCCCCCTTCCGCCTTCCCCCTTTTTATGACCTAGGCTTTCCATAGGGACGCTTCGGCCCGAACGGCCTCAACCCCTACCATCCGCGAGTTCCACGATGCCAGTTTTTTCTCACGAGCTGTTACTCACCGCCTTCGAAATGGCGTGCTATTTTTGCACAGCCATCGGCGTTGCATTCACATTTTTGTTTGCAACGCGCTAGGTGGTAATCCGCCGAAGCGCGGGCGCCGCTCACATACAAAAACCAATACACCCGTGGGTGAGGGTCCACCCACAGACTTAACTTGGGTTAACAACATGACACTGCACGATATCAGCCGCTCGTTCACAGAAAACTGGCCAGTTTGGTTCGTCACGATCACCCTGATCCTGGCCGCTGTCATTGACGGCATGAAACTGAAGGTGCCGAACTGGATCACGTTCCCGATGATCATCTCGGGCTGGATCTATAGCGCCACGCTGTCGCCGTACGCTGGTTGGGATGGCTTGATGTTCAGCCTCGTCGGCACCGTGGTCGGCCTTGCCTTGTTGCTCCCGCTCTACGCGATTGGCGGCATGGGTGCTGGCGACGTGAAACTCCTGGCCGGTGTCGGCGCTTGGGTGTGGGGCCTCACGACCGTCTACGCCTTCGCTCTGTCAGCTATCGTCGGCGGCATCATCGCCGTCTTGATGGTTATGTACCGCCGCAAGTGGCTCAAACACAAGTCCCAGTTTTGGATGATCTGCAACGAAATTTTGACCGTCAAAGATCCTGAGAAGCTGGCCGCGATCGCCGCCGAGCGCAAGCCCAGCATGATGCTCTTGCCGTACGGCATTCCGATCGCGATCGGCACGATCGCCTACTTCTTCGTCGCAGGCATGCTGCTGTAATAGCAACGAAAGTTAAATGACTAAGCGTCCGCGAGCTAGAGGATTGAACGTCGCAGTCCATGCGTCCAACTTCTAGCTCGCGGATTATTTTGCGTTAAGCTGCGCGAACCTTGCGGGCGCAGCGATTTGCTTGAAACGGATTTGTTGATCTTGCCGAAGAAACCGACAAGGCTCCGTTTGCTACGTAGCTAGCGTTTGCGTTGCCAGGTTTCGCCGAAACCCGACCGCCAGGTGCGGTCACCCCGCGGCACGGCAAACGTTTACGGACCGAAGAGGATTAATCATGCGACCCAAATCGCTGCTATTGCTGGGCTTGGCTCTAGGTTGCGGACTCGTGGCCTCGATTGGCATTAGCCAGGTGATGGACCGCAACGCTAACGGCAACGCCAAGCTCGAGACGGTCCCCATTTACGTGGCATTGCATAACATTAACCTGGGCGACCCGATCGATTCCGCGGTCATCTCGCTGCAGGAATGGCCGAAAGACAAAGTGCCTCACGGCGCGATTTCAAAGCTCGAAGACCTGGATGGTCGCCGTCCGCGCACCGCGATTATTGAAGGCGAACCCATTCTCGAAGGCAAGTTGCTCGCACCCGGCCAGATTGCTGATCCCATCCGCTCCATCCAAAAGGGCATGCGGCTGAAAACGATCGCTGTCGATGCTGAAAAAAGCGCCGCCGGTTTGCTAGGCCCAGGCGATCGCGTGGACGTGCAGCTTTTTGTCCGCAAAGACGCGCGTAGCGGCGTCGAAGTCGCCAAGTCCAAAATCATTTTGCAAAACATCCGCGTCTTCGCGGTCGACCAAACCGTGCAGCGCTCGGCGGATGGCAGCGAGGAAAAGAAGGTTGCCAAAACTGTGTCGTTAATGCTCACTCCTGAGCAAGCGAGCAAGCTGTCGCTCGCCGAGCAAATCGGCGAGTTGAGCCTTATTCCACGCAACCCAGATGACGACGAAGCGGCGGATTGGACGGAATACACGGTCGACGATTTGATGGCAGTTGGCGAGAAGAACAGTCGCCAAAAAGAGCAAGGGATAACCGAAACGAAACCTGCCGAGCCAACGCATGAAGCGCCCGCCGAAGCGAAGCCCAATGTCGTTGTGGCCCCGCCGAAGCCCGCCAAAGAACCGTTCCGCATGGAAATCGTCGAGGCGCAAGGCGTTCGCGAAGTGCTGTTCGATGGCGATACCGGGCGCGTAATTCAACCCTCGGGCGACAAAGGCGCGCCGGCTGGCCCGACGCTGCCCGCGTCTGCCAAGCCGGCTGCCGACCACGCGGTGACTCCTCAGGGCGAAGCTGCTAAAACGCTCGATGAGTTTCCAATTAAATTTGATAGCGACAAAGGTTAGCGTTTTTCCGGCGCGCGGCCGAACGCGCCGGCGGTGAGCACGACGCTTGCCGTGAAATTTGTTAGCGGAGAGCGGAGCTCGCCGCGTGAATTTAGACCCAGCGTAGTGTGACCGGCGCTTTCGAGCGCCCGACCACCAAGGGAAGTACAAGGATGTACGACAACCAACTCGCGCCGTCCCGTTCCGCGCGCTTTTCTCGTCTCGCCACCGTCCTGGCATGCGCCGTTACCATCGCGTTCGCATCGACGATGGAATTGCGCGCCCAAGATGCTAGCCCCGATTCGGTCGTCCGAAAAATAAGCGGGTCGAGCGACAAACTTGAGCTCACCACGAACTCGAGCCGGATTCTCACGCTGGATAAAAACATCCCCCGCGTGCAAGTGAACAACCCTGAGCTGCTGGCGGTAACGCCACTGTCGGCCACCCAAGTCCAGATTTCCGCCAAAAAGGCTGGCGTTACGCAGGTGAATCTTTGGGATGATTCCGGCGCCATCCACACCGTCGACGTGCAAATCTACGGCGACGCCCGCGAACTCCAAGTCGCTCTGCAGACACAATTCCCCAACTCA
>DATBAY010000476.1:0-2497 GCA_036271295.1 Lacipirellulaceae bacterium
TGCAGTTTTGCGCCGCAGAGTGACGCATCCCAGTGGCGATTATGACGCGAATCGCGACAATGGACGTAGACTCGACGGCCCCTGAGGTCCGAATGGGCTTGCGCATCATAATGAGATCGCCCGCGCGGCTTGACGTCGTAAACTATTACCGCACGCACATTTGCGATCACCAACCGGCTTGGCGAAAAACCGGCCGTATTTCCGGGCCGTCGACATACGATGAAGGCATCTCACACTGAGACTGATCGCCGTTGTCGCCCGCTATTGGCCGACGCACGAACGGTCCTTGTCAGCATGAATCCCCACGCCGGGACGCAGGCTCGTCATGCCCAGGCGGCATTGATCGTCCAGACGCTGCGAACGGCCGGTTTTCGGGTCGAACTCACCACAGACCCGGAAGCGCTGGCCGACACCGCTTTGACTCTTAATAAAGAGGGCGCATTAAGAACGGTCTTAGCGATCGGCGGTGACGGCACGGCAGCCGTCGTACGCAAGGCTGTGCCATTGGACGTCCCACTGGTCGTGGTGCCAATGGGCACCGAAAACCTGCTGGGACGATATTTGCGTCAATCCACGGCACCTGATGCGATCCGAGACGTGGTCGAAAACGGCCTTGTTGTCGATCTCGACCTATGCCGTGCGAACGGACAGTATTTTCTTTCGATGATGAGCGCGGGTTTCGACGCTGCGGTTGTCCGTTCGCTCCATGAAAACCGCCGCGGAAACATTCGTCACCTCGACTATTTAGGGCCGGTGCTGCAGACCGCACGGCGGTACAGATTCCCGACTATAAGAGTGTGTTGGGATAGCGCGTCCATCGAGCCAACGGAATGCCGTTGGTTGTTTGCATTTAACCTGCCGCTGTACGCGCTGGATCTACCAATCGCGCCGGCAGCCAATGGAAGCGACGGCTTGCTAGATGTGTGCGCGTGGGAGCAAGGATCGATTTGGAGCGTGGCCCGGTACCTGTGGCATGTCTTCCGCCGCACTCATCTACTCCTGCCGGATGTCCGCCAGTATCGAGTGCATCGATTTCGCGTTGAATCGACGGATGGCAGCCAAGTGTCGTACCAATTGGACGGAGATTTCGCCGGGGTGCTTCCGCTTGAAGTCGAAGTCTTGCCAGGCAATTTGAGGTTGTTGGTATCGACACTGACCGCGGCACGCCTCGGGTTCGACCCCTCTCATTTGCCCGGAAAGTGACCTCCTCTCGCGTAACATACCCGTGCGGGCTAAGTTAATGCGGATGTTGGACGAAACCCGCGGTTCTAACAAGTAACAAAGCGTGACAAATAATCCTGCGAAAATTGGTGACTATTCGTGTGGCCACGGAGAAAAGTTGCTGGTCATTGCCGGGCCCTGCGTCATCGAATCCGAATCGTTAACGCTCTCGATTGCCGAGCGACTGGCAGCCGAAACCCGGGAACTGCCGGTCCAACTTTTGTTCAAAGCGTCGTTCGACAAAGCGAACCGTACGAGCAGTGCAGGATTTCGCGGGGCCGGGATTGACGAAGGCTTGCGAATCTTGGCGAAAGTCGCCGGAGCGACTGGCCTGCCCGTCACAACAGATATCCACGAATCTCACCAGGCAAGCGCGGCGGCAGAGGTTTGCTCCCTGCTGCAAGTGCCCGCGTTTTTAGCACGGCAAACCGATTTGTTAGTCGCGGCGGCCAAAACTGGTCGGCCGGTGCACGTAAAAAAAGGCCAGTTTATGGCGCCTTGGGACATGAAACATGTCGTAAACAAGCTTTCGGCGGCGGGTTGCCAAAACATTCTGCTCGGTGAGCGGGGTACGTTTTTCGGGTACGGTCGCCTGGTTTCCGACATGCGCTCCATTCCGCAAATGCAATCTTTAGGCGTGCCAGTGATCTTCGACGCGACCCACAGCGTACAAGAACCTAGTGGCCTTAGCGGAGCTACGGGAGGGAATCGCGCCATGGTCGAGCCCCTTGCCCGGGCCGCGATGGCCATCGGTGTCGACGGGCTGTTTTGTGAAACTCATCCTGACCCCGACCGTTCTCCGAGTGACGGTCCGAATATGATTCCCCTGTCCGAATTCTCATCGATGCTTCGCCGCCTTCTGGAGATTCGCCAGGTGGCGAGCCGGTTGAGCCCGCCCGTGGGGGCTACGAATTGAATTCTCCGGTACCACAAATCCGTCGGCTTGGTCGCAAGCTGCCGCTAGCTCAATTGTCGGTCGTGGCGTTCGCTCTCGTAGCCGGATGTCAGCCGCAAACGCCGACCACCTCCGGCAAGCAGTCGCAGCAAAGCCAATTGCGCAGCCGGCAAAGTGCCGACGCACTTCTTAAAGCAACTGCCAATCAGCTGAACGACCTCCCGTCGGCGGTCGATACCGAACTTCGCCCACCAGAAATCGTCCTCGATTCCCGCAAGAGTACAGATGGGCAGGACGTCTATGCGATCTGCAAGGCAAATCCGAAAACTCCCGAGCGCGGGGCAAACATTATCTATGTGCCGGCCGGAAACAGCCGTTTCC